>CADCPG010000239.1 GCA_902803255.1 uncultured Ruminococcus sp.
CGAAGACAGGATCTCATCCGAGCGCCGGCGGGACAGGGTCGGACAGGCCATCGCGGCCGTCGCGCCCTACGTAAAAAAGAAAAAGAAGATGTTCGCGCCGAAGCAGAAGGCCGATCTCTCGGCATTCGCCTCGTCGTCGGCATGCGGGATCACATACAACGCCGCAGAGGCCGTATGCGACGCCGTGGCGCGCCGCGACGAGATCGACAAGGAGATCGCGGCCGTGGAATCGTCCGAACGCGCAGCGGCCCCCTGGCTCGAGCTTGATCTCCCTCTTGAGGGAGTCTCGACGCAGAAGACCTCGACTGTTATAGGTTCGGTCCCGCCGCACGTCACCGACAGCCTTCTCGAGTCGAAGCTCGAAGACGAGGATTGCGCTTTCATGCGCTTAGGCGCTCCTCCAACGAACCGCCTGCTGTTCTTCTGTCCTTCGGACGGGACCGACGCGCTCGTCAGAAAGCTGGCACCCCTGGGGTTCGTCGAAGCCGTCTTTCCGGACGGGACCGGAACGGCCGCCGAAGAGATGAAGCGGCTGGGCGCAAAAAAGAAGGAGCTCGAAGCCGAGAGCGCCTCGATCGAATCGCTTCTTTCCGAGAGCGCCATGCTCACCGACAATTTCGAGATCCTCTGGGATCTCGAGCAGACTAAGGTGCGCGAAGCCGAACTCAGAGAGAGATTCGCCCGCACTTCCGAATGCGTGCAGCTTAGCGGATTCGTCCCTGAGAAGAACGCTGAAAAGGTCGAAGACCTCCTTAAAAGATCCGAATGCGCCTATGAGTTCTCGGACCCCGATCCCGAGGAGGGAGCTCCGGTGCTGCTCGAAAACAACAGGTTCGCCCGCAATTTCGAATGGGTGGTGGCGATGTATTCGCTGCCGAGGTACGGGACGTACGACCCGACCTTCATCATGAGCATATGCTACTCGATCCTGTTCTCGATCATGTTCGCCGATGTCGGATACGGCCTGCTTCTTGCGCTCGGAGGCTTCATCCTGCCGCGCGTGCTCCATCTCGGCGACAGCACTTCCAGGGCATTCCGGATGTTCGGGATCTGCGGTATCTTCTGCATCGTCACCGGCGTCCTGTTCGGCGGATATTTCGGCGACCTGCCGCTCGCCTTCATCAGGTCGGCCGATCCCGGAGCCGAGATACCTAAAACTCTCGCGATAATCGTCGATCCGACGATAGACCCGATGAAATTCCTGATCATCGGACTTGCGGTCGGCTTCGTACACCTTGTGACCGGTCAGGTGATCAAGTTCGCGCTGGTCTGGAAGAAGAGCAAGCTCGACGCGATATTCGACTACGCCTTCTTCTGGATCATCTATACCGGTATCATTCTCATGATCCTCGTGCCGAACAATATCGGATTGTACGTCGCGGGAGCCGGAGCGGTACTCGTAGTCCTGACCGCCGGAAGAAAAGAGAAGAACCTCCTCATGAGGCTTCCCAAGGGCCTGCTCGGTCTTTACGGTCTCGTGAACTTCGGTTCCGACATCATCTCGTACGCCAGGATCCTCGCGATCGCGCTGTCCGGCACCGTTCTCGCGCAGGTGTTCAACATACTCGCGACATTCAGCCGCTCCCCGGTCTTCATGATCATCGGCACTCCGATAATACTGCTTATCGGACATATACTCAACCTCGCGCTCAGCGCGCTGTCCGCCTTCGTCCATACGAGCAGGCTGCAGTACGTCGAGTTCTTCGGAAAGTTCTACGAGGACGGCGGCAAGCCCTTTACTCCCGCGGTGCCCTCGTCGAAATACACTGTTCAGGAATAAACTATTACAAGGAGATAAACAAATGCAACCCGAAATTTCGATGAATCTCTGGGATCTTCTCGGAAAGATCTTTCTCAACGGCCAGGTCCTGACCGTTCTCGCCGCCGCTCTCGCCGCCATCCTCCCCGGATTCGGTTCGGCCAGGGCCGTCGGTTCGGTCGGCGAAGCGCTCAACGGACTCATGTCCGAAGACCCCGACAAGTTCGGCAAGGGCTTCCTGCTCCAGGCGCTGCCCGCAACGCAGGGCATCTACGGTCTGATCATCGCCTTCATGGTGCTGCTCCAGCTGCCGAATGTCACCGCCGGAAACTACGCCATGGGCTTCTACATGATCGGTGCCTGCCTTCCCATCGCGCTCTGCGGCTACTATTCCGCGATCAAACAGGGAAGAGTCGCTGCTTCAGGTATAGCCACCATTGCGAAACAGCCCTCAGCCTCAGGTAAGACGGTCACCGCGACCGCCATGGTCGAGCTTTACGCGCTGCTCTCGCTCCTGATCTCCTTCCTTCTCGTCATCCAGAATCCCTTCGCCGGCTGATCTTTAAGACAATGACGGGACTTGAAAAAGTAACCGGCAGGATCACATCGGAAGCAGCAGACGACGCCGCGAAGCTTCTGGCCGCGGCCGAAGAGAAATGCGCGCAGATAGCCGCCGAAGCCGACCGCAGGATCGAAGCGGAAAAGGCACGGCTGAACGCGCTGCTCGAGGCCGAGGGGAAGAACGTTATCACGAGGGCCAGGTCGTCAGCGTCGATGCAGAAAAGGAACATCATCCTTTCGGCCAAGGCAGCCGCTCTCGACAGGGCGTTTGCCGCCGCCGAGGAGGAGCTATGCTCGATGCCGAAGGAGAAATATGTCGCCTTCATCGTGAGGTGCGTATCTGAGGCCGTCGACTTTACGCCCGACGCCGAAAGGTGCGGCGTGAGGTTCAACGCGAAGGACGCGGCCGAGGTAGGGGATGACATCCTGAAGGAACTGTCAGCAGCCTATCCCAACATCGCTTTTTACGCCGTCGATGAACCCGCCGCGATCTCCGGTGGGGCGCTGCTCGATTTCGGCGAGACCGACGTCGACTGCTCGGTGGCCTCTCTGATCAAGCGCAGCCGCGAAGAACTCGAGCCCAAGGTCTGCGCCGTCCTTTTTGACAGCGTCATCTGAAGATCCAGTGATATGCCAAATTACAAAGAATCGGAATATTATTATTCCTCCGCGAAGATAGCGGCGATGTCGGGGAAACTGATCCCCTCGCAGGTGTTGCTCTCACTGTGCGATTCGGCGTCGTACGGGGCGGCACTTGACAGGCTTCGCGAATACGGAGTCGAACCCGTGAACGATAACGGAAAGCCCGACACCGAACTGACTCTGGCGTCATATTCGGCGTCGATGTTCTCGACTCTCGCGGGATTTCTTCCCGACGGTGAGATCGTCGGGGCTCTTCGCGCTGAATACGACTGCCACAACATAAAAACCGCGGTGAAGTGCAGATATCTGAAGACCGACCCTGAGCCGTATTTTATAGCGGCCGGCTCGGTCCCGCCGGAGGCGGCAGTCCGCGCCGCCGATACGGGCGACTTTTCCGCAGTGTATCCGGAGACTATCGCGTCGGCTGCCGGGGCGGCAGCGAAGAAACTCGACTCCGACGGCGACCTTCGCTCTTTTGAATCAGCGGTCGACAGGTCCTGCTTCGACCGTCTGAGCGAACTTGCCGGGTCTTTCGGGTATCCGACCCTCTCTGACATCATCTCGCTGAAGTCCGACCTTCTCAATCTCGTGACAGCCTCGAGGATCCGGCGGGTTAAGAACCCCGACACCGCGAAACTGCTCGCTTCAGACGCGTTCGTCCCGGGCGGAAGAATACCCGGAGAGAAGTTCTATCCCGAAGGTGAATCCTCTCCCGCGCTCCCGCTGTCCGATCTTGAACCTTTATTGAGCGAAGAAGAGCTGCGACAGATCACAAATGCGGCATCGAATGAGCGCCCCGACGTTCTCTCAACCGCATGCGACAGGGTGCTGCTGTCATATATACGTCGCGCCTGCGGAAGGGAACAGCTCGGGATAAAGCCGGTGATTCTCTTTATAGCTACATTCGTATACGCTGTCAAGGACCTTCGTATCATACTGTCCGGCCTTGAATCCGGAAAGCCGGGGGCCGGAATAAAAGAGGAGCTGATCTTCTGATGTACGGAATATCTGTCATAGGACGAAAAGAAGACATCATGGGCTTTTCCGCTCTTGGATTCGAGGTGTTTCCCGCATCCGGCGCCGATGAGGCATCCGAGCTCCTTGAAAAGCTGGCGAGATCATCGAAATACGCCGTGATCTTTCTCAGCGAGGATTTTGCAGAACCGCTCTCCGGCGTCACAGCGAAATACAAGGACGATCTGATCCCCGCAATACTTCCTTTTCCGACCCCCGGAGCCGACAGAGGCTACGGCATGAAAGCCGTCACCGATTCGGTGATCAGGGCTATCGGATCGGATGTAATCTAATCAATCGAGGAATATATTAAATGAGTACACAGGGAACTGTCTATAAAGTCTCGGGTCCGCTCGTCATCGCGGAAGGCATGCGCACCGCGAACATGTTCGACGTGGTCCACGTCGGTCCGAAAGGCCTTATAGGAGAAATCATAGAGATGCACGGGGACAGGGCATCGGTACAGGTCTACGAGGAGACCGCCGGCATAGGGCGCGGCGACGCCGTCGTCTCGACCGACTCTCCGCTGTCCGTCGAGCTCGGCCCCGGCCTTATCGGAAACATATATGACGGGATCCAGCGCCCGCTGGAGAAGCTGCGCGAGATGGCCGGCTCGAACCTCACCAAGGGCATCTCCGCGGCCGCTCTCGACCGGGACAGAGTGTGGCATTTCGACGCGACTGTATCAGCCGGGACAACGGTATCTCCCGGAGATATCATCGGCACCGTTCAGGAATCGGAAGTCATGCTCCACAGGATCCTTATCCCGCCGAAGTCTCCGAAGGGCAAGATCAGATCGATAACCTCGGGCGACTTCAAGGTCGAGGACACCGTAGCCCTGGTCGAGACCGACGACGGCTCGGTATTTCCGGTCCGTATGATGCAGAAATGGCCGGTCAGGATCGCGAGGCCCTACACCGAGAAGCTGCCTCCCAACGAACCCATGGTCACCGGTCAGCGCAACATCGACTCGCTCTTCCCGATATCCAGCGGCGGAACGGCCTGCGTTCCCGGCCCGTTCGGCTCGGGCAAGACTGTCGTACAGCATCAGCTTGCCAAATGGTCCGACGTCGATCTCGTCGTTTACATAGGCTGCGGCGAGCGCGGAAACGAGATGACCGACGTTCTGCGCGAGTTCCCCGAGATCAAGGACCCCCGCACAGGCAAGACGCTCATGGAGCGGACCGTGCTCATCGCGAACACTTCCGACATGCCCGTCGCCGCCAGAGAGGCGTCGATCTATACAGGCATAACGATAGCCGAATATTACCGCGACATGGGGTATTCGGTAGCAGTCATTGCCGATTCGACATCCAGGTGGGCGGAGGCTCTCCGCGAAATGTCCGGACGTCTCGAGGAGATGCCGGGCGAGGAAGGCTATCCCGCGTATCTTACGTCGAGGCTCGCCCAGTTCTACGAGAGAGCGGGGAAGGTCATATGCATCGGAAGCGACCGCAGAACCGGATCGCTCTCGGCGATCGGAGCCGTATCGCCTCCCGGAGGTGACATCTCCGAGCCGGTGTCGCAGGCCACTCTGCGTATAGTCAAGGTCTTCTGGGGACTCGACTCCGCACTCGCCTACAGGCGTCATTTCCCGGCCATCAACTGGCTCAATTCATATTCGCTCTACCGTGACAGGCTCGCCGGATGGTTCTCGCAGAACGTCGCGAGAGACTGGATGGATCAGACTCAGCGCTGCCTTAAGACGCTTCAGGCCGAGTCTGCGCTGAACGAGATCGTACAGCTCGTCGGTATGGACGCCCTCTCGCCCTCCGACAGGATGACGCTCGAGATCTCGCGCTCGCTGCGTGAGGATTTCCTCCAGCAGGACGCTCTCGGCGACAACGACAGCTACACGCCGCTCGACAAGCAGCACGATCTGCTCGCCCTGATCTTCTCGTTCGAGGACAAGGGGCGCGCCGCGATCGCCAGGGGCGCCGACATCGAAGCGATCTCCGAGCTGCCGGTGCGCGAGGAGATAGGCCGCGCCAAGGCCGTCCCGTACGGGGAATACAGGAAAGTATACGCAGAGATCGGAGCCGAACTCGACAAAGAACTCGAGGCTCTCGTACCGGCCGGAAACTGAGGAGGCGGAGAAACGATGATCAGAGAATACAAGACTATCGAAGAAGTCGCCGGCCCGCTCATGCTTGTACGGCGTGTCGAAGGCGTCAAGTACGACGAACTCGGCGAGATCGTCATGCCCGACGGATCGGTACGCAGATGCAGGGTGCTCGAAGTCAACGGCAGCGACGTCCTCGTCCAGCTGTTCGAATCGTCGGCCGGGATCAACCTTTCGCAGAGCAAGGTGAGGTTCACCGGACACGGCGTCGAACTCGCAGTATCGCCCGACATGCTCGGCCGCGTCTTCAACGGCATGGGAGAGGCTGTCGACGGAGGAGCGAGGCTCATCCCCGAGAAGTCGCTCGACATAAACGGAACTCCGATAAATCCCTCCGCGCGTTATTATCCCTCCGAATTCATCCAGACCGGTATCTCGACCATCGACGGCCTCAACACCCTCGTCAGAGGTCAGAAACTGCCGATATTCTCGGGGTCGGGTCTGCCTCACGCCAACCTCGCCGCCCAGATAGCGAGGCAGGCGAAGGTCCTGGGCAGCGAGTCGAATTTCGCCGTTGTGTTCGCAGCCGTCGGCATCACCTTCGAGGAAGCCGACTTCTTCATCAGCGACTTCAGACGCACCGGCGCGATCGGCAGGACCGTGCTCTTCATCAATCTCGCGTCAGACCCCGCCATCGAGAGGATCTCGACTCCCCGCATGGCGCTGACCGCGGCCGAATATCTGGCATTTGACCTGAACATGCACGTTCTTGTCATAATTACAGACATCACGAACTACGCCGAAGCGCTCCGCGAGGTCTCCGCCGCCAGGCGCGAAGTCCCCGGACGACGCGGATACCCGGGATACATGTATACCGACCTCGCGTCGCTCTACGAGCGCGCCGGAAGAAAGATGGGCAGCGACGGTTCGATCACGATGATCCCAATTCTCACCATGCCCGAAGACGACAAGACGCATCCCATTCCCGACCTCACCGGATACATAACGGAGGGTCAGATCATTCTTTCGAGAGAGATGTACAGAAAGGGATATCTGCCTCCCGTCGACGTCCTTCCTTCGCTCTCGAGGCTCAAGGACAAGGGCATCGGCCCCGGCAGGACCAGGGAGGACCACTCCGGCGTCATGAACCAGCTCTTCTCGAGCTACGCGAGGGGCAGGGAAGCCAAGGAACTCATGGTGGTCCTCGGCGAATCGGCTCTGACCCCCATCGAGCGTCTGTACGCCGAATTCGCCGACAGATTCGAGGAGCAGTATATCAATCAGGGCTTCTACGAGAACCGCACGATCGAGGAAACGCTCGACCTCGGATGGAAGCTTCTGTCGATCCTCCCGAGGAGCGAGATGAAGAGGATCAAGCCGCAGTTCGTCGAAAAATACTGGCCTGGTGACTGATCATGCCTGCACAGAACGTCAA
>CADCPG010000240.1 GCA_902803255.1 uncultured Ruminococcus sp.
CAGGCGGCCGGATTCTGTCCTCACTGCGGAGCGCAGAACGCCGGCGGGACCTTCTGCCCCTTCTGCGGAGGCAGACTCGACGTATGATGCCGGATCCGGCGCAGGAGTTTTAAGGAGATCACATATCGATGCTTTACGACGGAAAGATACTGATGGCCAGATCGGACAGGAACATCTGTCTGCTCCCCCGGATGGCCAACCGCCACGGGCTCATCGCGGGCGCGACGGGCACCGGCAAGACTATAACGATGAAAGTGATGGCCGAGTCGTTCTCCGACCTTGGCGTCCCGGTCTTTTTCAGCGACGTCAAGGGCGACCTCTCGGGCATGTGCCTCCCGGGCGCCGACACCCCGGACATGCGCGCGAGGATAGAGAGATTCGGCCTGTCCGGCTTCGGATACAAGGCTTATCCCGCCCGTTTCTGGGACATCTTCGGCGAGGCCGGCCACCCGGTCAGGGTGACGGTGTCGCAGATGGGCCCGGTCTTCCTCGCGAGGCTCTTCGACCTCACCGAGGTGCAGGAGGGAGTCCTCAGCATAGTCTTCCGAGTGGCCGACGACAACGGTCTGCTGCTCATCGACCTGAAGGACCTGCGCGCCATGCTGCAGTTCGTCGGCGACAACCGGGCGGAATACACCACCGAATACGGCAACATCTCGACGGCCAGCATAGGCGCCATCCAGCGCGCGCTGCTCGCCTTCGAGGACGAGGGAGGAGGCAGCGTCTTCGGCGAGCCGGCCCTCGACATCCGTGACTGGATGCGCACCGACGCCGCCGGACGCGGCATCATCAACATACTCTCGAGCGCGAAGCTCATCCGCAGCCCGACGGTCTACGCCACCTTCCTTCTGTGGATGCTGTCCGAGCTATTCGAGCAGCTTCCCGAGGTCGGAGATCCCGACAAGCCGCGCATGATCTTCTTCTTCGACGAAGCCCACCTGCTCTTCGACGGAGCCCCGAAGGCGCTCGTTCGGAAGATAGTGCAGGTCGTAAAGCTCATAAGGTCGAAGGGCGTCGGCGTGTACTTCGTGACTCAGTCGCCGTCGGACATCCCGGACGAGGTGCTGGCGCAGCTCTCGAACCGGATCCAGCACGGCATGAGGGCATACACGCCTGCCGAGCTCCGGGCCGTCAGGGCCGCCGCCGACGGATTCCGTGCGAACCCCGCCTTCGACACGCAGGAGGCCATGCTGGGCCTCGGGACGGGAGAGGCTCTCGTCAGTTTCCTAGGGCCGGACGGCGTCCCCGAGGTCGTCGAGAAGGCGAACATACTGCCTCCTCAGAGCCTCATGGGCCCGGCGGACGGAGAGACGGTGAAGGCGCTGATCCTCGGCGACGAATTCGAACTCAAATACCGCGAGGCGGTCGACCGTCAGTCGGCATACGAGATCATAAGCGAGGCGAACAGAAAGCTCGCCGAGGAAAAGGAAAAGGCCGACCCCGAAAAAAAGGAAAACAAAAAGAAGAAAAAGAACGGAGAAGAGGACAGCGGAGAGGAAGAGGACGGCGGAAGCGGGAAGAAGTCCGGCCGCGGTAGCTCAAAGACAAGGAAAAAGATCGAGAACGCCGCCGCGTCCGCCGCGAATTCGGCCGCGAGATCGGTCGGACGGAATCTCGTGAGCTCGCTCACCGGCAGTTCGAAAAAGAGCGCGGGGAAGATCGTATCCCAGGCGGCGTCGAGCGCTCTATCGTCGCTGCTCGGCTCGTCGGCCGTGTCTATAATCCGCGGTCTATTCGGAAACAGAAAGTGATCCGGGGACAAATCATAAGAAAAAAGATCTATTGGGGGTAAGAAAAGTGAAAAACGCGTTTCTTAAAAAACTGCCCGCGGCGCTGCTTGCGCTGATCATGGTCGCCGCGCTGTTTGCGTCGTGCTCGGAAGGGCCAGCGGTGAGCGGCGAAACGACACCTGCGGAGTCGGGTCCGGCCGCGGATACTCCGGCCGCCGAGACGACGGCCGCGATACCCGAGAACGAGCGAGACACGCTGGGCGACAGAAAATTCGACGGCGGGGAGTACGTCATCCTCTCGAGGACGCTCACGTCGTACGAGTTTATCGGCGACGACACGACGGGCGACCTCGTGAAGACGGCCGTCGCGAAGCGCAACCTCGAGACCGAGGAGAGACTGGGCGTGAAGCTCAAGGTCGTCGAGTCTCCCGGAAACTGGGGCGACAGAGCCGCCTTCCTCGCCGAGGTCGAGAAGGCGTACAAGAACGGCGCGAAGGTGTACGATCTGGTCATGACGCATTCGGCGTATATCGTGAACATCGGTCTGTCCGGATACGCGTACAACATCAAGAACCTCTCGGCAGTCGATCTGAACAAGAAGTGGTGGTGCCCGCAGTACACCGAGAACGTCGACATCGACGGCAAGATATTCTCGGCCGTCGGAGACATCGGATACAGCCTCTACGAGTATACGATGTGCACCTATTTCAACAAGGATCTGGCGTCAAGCAACAACATCCCCGACGTCTACGGGCTCGTCGATTCGAACGAGTGGACGTATGACAGGATGCTCGAGATCGCGCTGGGGGTCGGCGAGGACATAAACGGGAACGGCAAGGCCGACAGAGGCGACCTCTTCGGCATGAGCATGTCGGGACACAACGCCAGGATGTGCGCCACCGTCTGGGACTGCGG
>CADCPG010000241.1 GCA_902803255.1 uncultured Ruminococcus sp.
GACTCCCGAAGCTCCCGGCAGACGATCCTGCCGCGCCCCTCCATCCGCATCGCGGAGCAGAAGCTCTTCGATCCCGGCGCAGCGCAGACGTCGAGCAGCGACTCGCCGGGCATGGCGCCCAGCACCTCGCAGCAGATCTGCGACGCCGTATCCTGGACGAACGCGATGCCCTCGCCGATGACAGACGGAAGGCCGGAGCCTGCGGCGAGCTTCACGCCGCGCGGCGTGATGTCGGGAACGGCTTCGACGCCCGCGTCCGCGAGTTTCCTTATGAGTTCCTCCCTGCCGCATCTGAGCGTGTTGACGCAAAGTGTCAGCGCACCGCTCCCGAATGAGGCGGCAAGTATCTTTTCTGCTTTTTCTGGCCCGAAGGCGCCGGCGAGCCTGCGGCAGAGCGGCCGTCCGGCCGAATACACGACCGACAGATATCCGGCGAATCTCTTTTCGAAGCCGGAGTCATCATCCCGCGGCCTGTCCGGAAGCGGGATGCCGCCTTCGGCCGAACGCCGCGCGAATTCGCGCAGCAGAGCGTTCGCGAAGGCCTTTTTTCCTCTGTCAGCCCCCGGGAGGCCGTCCAGCAGCTTCACCGTCTCGTTGACGGCAGCGTGGGCGGGTATCCCGTCCATATACGCCAGCTGGTACATCCCCATGCGGATGACGTTCCTCACCTTCCCGTCGATGCTGCCGTCCGGCCTCGACGAAAGGCACGATATGAAGTAGTCGAGCGTCAGGCGCCGCTCGGTGACGCCGAGCACCAGCGCCGAAGTCAGGGCCCTGTCCTTTTCGTCCGCCGCTGTCCTCCCGAACTCCGAAGCGAGCAGGATGTTGGAATACCCCGCTCCGCTCTCGATCCGTTCGAGGATCCGCAGCGCCGCGCTCCGGGGATCTGACGGCCTTACGCGGGAGGGCTGAGGGGCCTTCCGGTTCATCGTCCGAGGACGTCTCCTTCGGAAACGCCTCTGCCGCGCACGAAGTCCGCGGCGCTCATGCATCCCCTTCCCTCGGGAATGACGGACAGGAGCCGGAGACGGCCGTTTCCGCCGGCTCCGCAGGCCACCGTGATCCCGTCTCCGCCGGCTCTGACCGCGGTGCCCGGCTTCACGGGCTCCCCGTCTCCGGCGACCGCGGACGACACCACCTTAAGCAGCTTCCCGCGGGCTGAGGTCCTCGCGAGCGGCGACGGCGACAGACCCCTGATGAGGTCGTGCAGCTTCTGCGCCGGAAGGCTGAAATCCATGACGCAGTCCTCTTTGACGATCTTTGCCGCGTATGTCGGCGCGATGTCCGACTCCGACTGCGGAGTCCGTTTCAGCGTGCCCGCCTTCAGCGCCTCGAGCGTCTCGATGACGACCATCGCTCCTGCCTCCGCCATCCTCGCGCAGAGGCTGCCGAAGTCCTCGTCGGGCCCGATCCCGACCTCGTGCCGGATGAGCATGTCACCGGTGTCGAGGCCGTCGTCCATGAGCATCGACGTTATGCCCGTAGTCCGCCTGCCGTCGATCAGCGCGCGCTGGATCGGCGCGGCGCCGCGGTACTCCGGCAGCAGCGAACCGTGTATGTTTATGCACCCGTATTTCGGATACGCGATGATCCCGTGCGGCAGTATCTTTCCGTATGCCGAGACCACAACGAGTTCGGGGGCGAGCTCTTCGATCACCGGCTGGAAGCTGCCGTCGCGGAGCGTCGCCGGCTGGTATACCGGGATGCCTCGCGCCTCGGCGTAGACCTTTACCGGCGGTGGCGTCATGCGGTGGCCCCTTCCACTCGGCTTGTCGGTCTGAGTCACGACCGCTGCGATCTCCTCCCCGCTCGCGTAGAGCGCTCTGAGCGGCTCGACGGCGAATTCGGGGGTTCCCATGTAGATGATCCTCATGCCTTTTCGTTCATGTATTCGGCGCGGTCGGGGTAGAGGATCCCGTCGAGATGGTCTATCTCGTGGCAGAAGGCGCGCGCGAGCAGTCCCTCGCCCTCGATCTCGACCTCTTTGCCGTCGGTGCCGAGCGCCCTGACTTTGACCTTCATCGGGCGCCTGACGCATCCCGATTCGCCGGGCAGCGACAGACATCCCTCGTCGCCCACCTGCTCGCCCGACGATTCCGTGATCTCGGGATTAATGAGCATATAGGTCTGCCCCGGCTCGGTCTCGACGACTATCACGCGTCTGAGCACGCCGACCTGGGGTCCGGCGAGGCCGACTCCGTCGGCGTCGCGCATCGTCTCCAGCATGTCAGCGAGGAGCTGCTTTATCCTCGGCGTTATTTTATCCACCGGCCTGCAGACCTTGCGCAGCACCGGATCGTTTCCGGTCACTATCTTTCTTTTTGCCATTTCACCTGTTTTCCCTGTGTCGTGTTTTGAATGAGTGTCCGCGGTCAGAGCGACGTCGGCCCGAAATCCACCGTCAACTGAGTCGACGAGGTCCCGGGAAGCGTCCTGAAGCCGGCGAGTATGCCGGCGAAATACGCCCTTGTCGCGGAATTCAGCCTGCATTTTATGACAAAACGCATTCTGTATCTGTTTTCCACCCGGTAGACCGGCGCCTCGAAGGGCCCGAATATCAGTATCGGCTGGCTTCTGTACGCCTCGCTTCCCGCGCTCTCGCGCAGCAGGCCGTACAGTTTCGACGTGCTGTCCGCGACGTTCTTTTCGTTCTCCGAAGTCAGCGTCAGCAGCGCGATGTCGCAGAAAGGCGGGAAAGCCAGGCTGCGGCGCAGCTTTATCTCGCCCGCGTACATCGATTCGTAGTCCTGACGGCCGGCCAGACGGATGATCTCGCTGTCGGGATTGTTCGTCTGGATGACGGCCTCTCCGGGTCTGTCGCGCCTGCCCGCACGGCCTATCACCTGCGTCAGCAGCGCGAAGGTGCGCTCGGCGGCACGGTAGTCGTCGTAATAGAGCGAGACGTCGGCGAGGAGCACCCCGACGAGGGTGACGTCGGGGAAGTCGTGACCCTTCGTGACCATCTGCGTGCCGAGAAGGATGTCGGCCTCGTGGCGCCTGAACCTGCCGAGCATCTCGTCGTAGGCGTCGCGGCCCGACGTCGAGTCGGCGTCCATACGGAGGACTCTCGCCCCCGGTACGAGCGACGACAGTTCCTCCTCGACCTTCTGGGTGCCGTATCCGATCCTGATCATCGGTCCCGCGCCGCATTCGGGGCATTTTTCGGGGACGGGAAGCCGCAGACCGCACCAGTGGCAGACCATGACGCCGGTCCCGCCTCCGCGGGTCACATGGTATGTCATCGAGACGCTGCAGCGCGGGCATTCGAAGGCCTTGCCGCAGGACGCGCAGGAGATGTAGTTGTTATAGCCCCTGCGGTTGAGGAAGAGCACCGACTGCTCGCCTCTCGCGTACGTCTCCTTCAGCTTCCCCGCCAGCAGCGAGCCGATCGGGTTCGCGCTGCCGCCGGCCGCCTCGCGGCGCATATCGGCGACGGTCACCGACGGGAGGACGGAGTTCCCGTACCGGTTTTTCAGCATCAGGAGCTCGTATTTGCCCTCTTCGGCGCGGTATCTGCTCTCGAGCGACGGCGTCGCGGACGCGAGGAGCATCAGCGCCCCCGACTCCGCGCACCTGAATCTGGCTATGTCGCGCGCGTGATATCGCGGCGACGAATCGGACTTGTATGTGTGTTCCTGCTCTTCGTCGATAATGATGAGCCCCGGGTCGGAAAGCGGTGCGAAGACAGCCGATCTTGTCCCGATGACGAGGTCGGCCTCCCCGCTGCGGATCCGCAGATAGGCCTCGGCGCGCTCGCCGGCCGAAAGGCCGGAATGAGTGACGGCCACCCTGTCGCCGTAGCGCGAGCAGAAGATGGCGAGCGTCTGGGGCGTCAGCGCGATCTCGGGAAGCAGGAGGATGACGCCTCTGCCCGATTCGAGCGTGCTGTCGATCAGACGCAGCATCACGCAGGTCTTGCCGCTTCCGGTGACCCCCTCGAGCAGCGCGGCGTGGGGCTTCCTGTCCGAAGCAAGCAGGACGAGTCTGTCGTAGGCAGCCTGCTGTTCGCCGTTCAGGACTATCTTTTCCACTCCGGAGTGGATCTTTTTCCCGCCCGGGAGCCGTACGGCGGGGGCGCTCTTTCTGTCCTCGCGAACGATGAGCCCCTTCCCGGCGAGAGCCCGCAGGTTCTCGCCGGTCACTCTGCCGTCCCGGCAGAGTGACGCCCGGCTGACGGCCGCCCCTCCGGCGGCCAGCAGCGCTTCCAGCGCCGCACGCTGCCCCGGCGAGCCGATCCCGCTCCCGCGCTTTGCGCCCGGCGCCCTGCGGGCGCCGGACAGTATCTCCTCAAGCTCGCCGGGCGGCACAGCCGGGCGGAAGTACGCTTCCGTCTTTCCGGCATATCCCTTCAGCACCGCCGACGGGATCATCGCTCCCGCAGCGTCTCCCGTCGAGCAGAGCGTCCTCGAGCGGAGGAATTCCAGCACCCGGAGCTGGCCTTCCGAAAAAGCGGCCTCCTCCGGGCACGCGGACAGCACCGTCTTGATGCCCTCCGCCGCGCAGGCGGGGACATCGGATATCCTCTCTACGATGCCGGTGCAGCCGCTTCTGCCTCTGAGCGGTACACGCACGAAACTCCCTCTCCGCACAGTCTCCGAAAGCTCCGGAGGCAGAGCGTAGTCGTATTCGCGGTCCGCCGTCTGCGGCAGGTCAAGCAGCCGTACGCCGGCGTATCTGATCCCGCTGCCGCTCACTTGTGCTCTTCCGTGACGATTACTTCGCGACGGACGGTTCGGCGGCCACTCTGGAATCCCAGTCCGCCTTCGTCTCGCTGTCGGTGCTGATGCCGGTCTCCGACTTGTCGACGATCACGTATTCGCCGTCCTCGATCCGGTCGATCGCCAGCTTGACGGCCTTGACGTCGCGGTATTCCCTGTTCACGATCGCTTCGGCGTTGGCTCTGTCGATCTCCTTGTTTCCGGTGGAGATCTTGTCGGCCTCGTGGCGCTGTGCGATGTACTCGTCGGTGATCATGCGCGCGCACTTCGACGCCGCTATCGCCAGCTGGTACCTGTTGAATTTTCCTTTGGTGAGACTGTTGATCGTTGGGTAAATCATTTTTATGCTTCTTGCCTTTCCTGGTGTGTTTTTTCTTTTTGTCTGCCTCAGGCTGCCGCGGACTTCCTTCGGCCGCCCTGTGCTTCCTCCGGCTGCCCCGGGTTTCCTCTTGATGCATCCGGCTGCCGCCTGCTGTTCTTATTCTTTTTCTTTCTTCTTCGGGGGCGCTGTCTCCCGGCGCGACGCCCTCGGCGGCCTTTCCGCCTCCGGCTGCGCCGCGGCCTCCGTATCGACGTCCCGCTCCTTCAGGTCCTCGGCGCCGAACCTGGGCGCCAGAGTCTCGACCTGGAGCGCGGACAGGATCACATGCTCGGAATCGGTCACGATGACCGAGCGCGTCCGCCTGCCCGACGAAACGTCGATCAGCCTGCCCTGTTCCTTCGCGTCCTGAACGAGGCGCTTGACCGGCGCCGAATCTGGGCTTGCGACGAGCACCACTCTGTCGGCAGCGATCACATTTCCGTAGCCTATGCTCACAAATTTCATTTTTTCCGTCCGCTGTCCTTTGTTTTTTTCGCGTTTGCCCCGCCGTTGCGCGTACGCACGTGCGCACGTGCGCGCAAAAGGCGCGGGCCCCTATTTTGATAGATATAATATTATACTACTTTCCGCCCCTTTTGTCAAGCCTGCAGGTTTGGCCGCAGGCGGGCACGCAGGCCTGCCGCCGGAACGTTGCCGTAACTGCCGCGGCACCCGCCCCGGAAGCGTGTTCCCGCGCTATGCGGCAGGCGCTATTTGCTGTAAAGAGATTTGTTTATTGTCTTGTTGAAGAATTTCATCTGGAACAGCTTTCGCCGGGCCCATGCCGGGCCCA
>CADCPG010000242.1 GCA_902803255.1 uncultured Ruminococcus sp.
GCAGTCTAAAGTAAAGCATTTTATTATACAATAAAACAGATGTTTTGTCAAGCGGTTTCACGCAGCTCCACCGTATTTATGAAGATATACTCAAAAAGAGATGGCAAAAAAACGCGATTTATGATAGAATATATTTGCGAGCCGCCTGTCCGGCATACCGGCCGCCTCGCGGCGGGCGGGCGGACGGCGCGGGAGAAGACCGGCGGCTGCCGGGACGGAGTTTTCTGATATGGATGACATAATGAATAAAACAGCTATCGCGATAGACGTCGGGGGCACAAAGACGCTCGGCGTCCTCTTCGGCGCCGACGGGCGCGTCCTGTCGGTGCGCCGCGACAGGGGCATCACGCCCGTCGACGCCCCGGCGGCCGTCTGCGTCGCGCTCTACTCGAAGATGGCGGACACACTGCTGCGCGACGCTGCCTCCCGCGGCCTGCGCACTGTCGACACCGGCTACTGCTCGATCGCGACCGCCGAGCACTACACTCCCCTCTTTTACGACGGGATCGCCGCGGCCGCGGGAGACCGGCTCGCGCGCCTGCGCGTCGAGCCGGACGGCCTGTGCGTCATATCCGGCATGCTCGGCCACAGCGACGGCGCCGCGATGATCTGCGGGACCGGGTCGTCTCTCTACGTCAGGGAGGGAGAGACCTTCTGGCGCACCGGCGGATGGGGGCACTATATCGACAGCTGCGGCAGCGGCTTCGTGCTCGGCCGTCTGGCCCTGCGGGCCGTTTTACGCGCTCACGACGGCCGCGGGGCACCCACCCTTATGACGGAGCTCGCGCATGACCGCGCAGGCAAGCCGGTCTGGGACGCCTACGACGAGATCTACGCCGGCGGGCGGCCGTATATCGCCGCGTTCGCGGGCTGCGTGTTCGAGGCGAGGAAGGCGGGCGACGCCGCCGCGTCGGAGATCTTCGACAGCTGCGCGTGCGACCTTGCGGAACTGCTTCACACCGCGAGGCGCAGACTGGGAAAGCCCTACACCGCGATTCTCAACGGCGGGGTCTTCGCTCATCACCCCGAATACGCCGTGGCAGTCATCGCGCTGGGACCGTCCGACGTCACCGCCATGACAGGCACCACTCCGCCGGTCTACGGCTGCGCCGTCGAGGCCATGCACGACATGGGACTCGAATGCGGAGAAGACTTTAAGGAGAGGTTCATGACCTCCCTCTCCGGCGTCTCCGGAAAATGAAGCTGCTCACATACGAAGAACTGACCGACCGTCTGGGTTTCGTCCCCGACGCCCAGAAGGAGGCCGCGATAAAGTCGGTGGACGGAGCCACGCTCCTCCTCGCGGTGCCCGGCAGCGGCAAGACGACGGCCCTCGTGGCGAGGCTCGGATATATGATCTGCTGCCTCGGTATCGATCCGCGGAGCATCCTCACTATGACATATACCGTCGCGGCGACCGCCGACATGAGGGCGCGCTTCGTCTCGATCTTCGGTGAGGAATACGCGAAGGACCTCGAATTCCGCACGATAAACGGCGTCTGCAGCAAGATAATCCTGCAGTACGCAAAGAAGACCGGCGCGAAGCCCTTCGAACTGGCCGAGGACGACGGGAAGACCGCGGCGATCATATCGTCGGTCTTCAGGAAGGTCACGGGGGAATACGCCTCCGAGAGCGACCTGAAGGAGATCCGGACGGCGGTGACCTACGCGAAGAACATGATGCTGGACGAGGACGGGATCCGGGCGCTCGACGACTCGGTGAAGCATTTTTCGGAGATCTACGCGGGATACCGCAAGGAGATGCGCGCCGCCGGACTCATGGACTACGACGACCAGCTCACATACGCCCTGCACATACTCGAGCGCTATCCCGGGATCCTGCGGAGCATCCGCGGCAGATACCGCTACATAGCCGTCGACGAGGCACAGGACACATCGTATATACAGCACAGGATAATCTCCCTCCTCGCCGGAGACGGAAGCCTGTTCATGGTCGGCGACGAGGACCAGAGCATCTACGGCTTCAGGGCGGCATACCCCCGGGCGCTGCTAGACTTCGAAGCCGATCATCCCGGCGGGAAGATCCTCAAGATGGAGGACAACTACCGCTCGGTGCGGGGGATCGTCGCTGCCGCCGACGCCTTCATACGCGGCAACAAGTCGCGCTATCCCAAGGTGATGCGGGCGGTGAGGAAAGACACATCCGGCGGCATCGCCGAGATAAAGGTTAAGGACCGCCGCGAACAGTACAGCCGCCTTCTCCGCGAGGCCGCGGAGACACGGGGCGTCACGGCCGTGCTCTACCGCGAGAACGAATGCGCGCTGCCGCTCGTCGATCTGTTCGACAGGCGGCAGGTGAGATACACCCTGCGCGCCTCCGATTTCGTATTCTTCTCCGACAGGGTCGTCAGGGACATCGAGGCCGCGCTGAGCCTCGCCCTCGACGGGAAGGACACCGGTTCGTATATGCGCATCTACTACAAGATCTGGCCGTATCTGGGCAAACAGGCGGCGGAGGAGGTCTGCAGTCTCGCCCGCAGCGAGAACATCGGGGTCTTCGAAGCGATAAGGAGGATCCCCTCCCTGAAGGAAAAGCACGAGAGCGCCAGGCTCTGCTCGAAGCTGCTGTCGGCGATGTCGAAGTCGGCCCCGGACAGGGCAGTGGTAGGAGTGCTCGACGGACTCGGATATTCAAAATACCTCGAGAGAAACAAGATCTTTACGTCGAAGCCCGAGATCCTCATGATCCTGGCCGAACGCGAGCGGACCGTCGGGGCCTTCCTCTGGAGGCTGACCGAGCTCGAGCGGCTGGTCAGGGCGAAGGCCGAAGAGGGCCGGAAGGCGACAGGCGACGGCGGGATCATCCTCTCGACCGTCCACATGGCCAAGGGACTCGAATACGGCACCGTCTGGCTGCTCGACGTCTGCGACGAGGTCATCCCCGGCAACTCCGTGCTCCGGGACTACAAGCAGAATCCCGAGTCGTACGCGGTGTACGAAGAGGAGCGGCGGATATTCTACGTCGCGGTGACCAGGGCGAAGGACCGCCTCTTCGTCTTCACGCGGCGCGACACCGGCACCCGCTTCGCGAACGAGCTCATCGAATGCCGCGACAGGGTCGCGGCGGCCGAAAGAGAGGCAAAAAGAACGGGCGGAGAGCCTGTGATTCCCGGCAGCACGGTGAGAGGCTCCGCACTGAAGATAGGCATGAGAGTGTCGCACAAATGGTACGGACCCGGGACCGTCTCCGGCCGCACCGACGTCACCGTCTCAGTGAAGTTCGACATCGGCACCGTGCGCGAGTTCGTCGCGGCGTCATCCGATTTCGATCTTATATAAGCCCATAGGTTTAAAGCTCACAAAAAGGCCCTTCCCGGGACCGGGCAGGCCGGGATACCGCGGAACTGCTTCCGCTCACAATAACTGTTTATATCCAACGAAAGGCAAATCATGAAAGTCTGTCTAGCAAACGATTCCTTCCCTCCTCTCTACGACGGCGTCGCCAACACCGTCCTTAACTACGCCGAGATCATCGAAAAGAAATACGGGCACGCGATGGTCGCGACACCCGCCTACCCCGGGGTGACCGACAGCTACCCGTTTCCCGTCGTGCGCTACCGGAGCTTTGACACCGTCAGGGCGTTCGGCTACCGCACAGGCGACCCGTTCGATCCCGACGCGGTCGACTGGCTCTCCGGCTTCGGTCCCGACATCCTGCACTCGCACTGTCCCGTCATGTCGACGGTGCTGCTGCGCCACCTGCGCAACCTCACCGGTGCGCCGCTGGTCTTCACCTACCACACCAAGTTCGACATCGAGATCGGCCGCGGCGTCAAGCTGGGCATAATAAAAAACGCCGCCATAAAGGCCATGATAGACAACATCGAGGCCTGCGACGAAGTCTGGGCCGTCAACAAAGGGGCCGGCGAGAACCTCGTGTCGCTCGGATATACCGGCAAATACCGCGTCATGCCGAACGGCGTCGGCTTCCCGCGCGGACCGGTGGGGCATGAGGAGACCGAAAAGATCTCAGAGAAGCACGGCCTGCCGGACGGAGTCCCCTGCTTCCTCTTCGTCGGCCGTATGATGTGGTACAAGGGCCAGCGGATAATACTCGACGGTCTGGCGTCGATGCGCGAGCGCGGATACGATTTCCGGATGATATTCATCGGCGACGGCGTCGACTTTGACGCGATAAGCGAATACTCAAGGAACCTCGGGCTCGGCGATCGGGTATTCTTCACCGGCGCGATACGCGACAAGGAGCTGCTCCGCGCCTACTACAGCCGCGCGGATCTGTTCATACTGCCATCGGTATTCGACAACAACCCGATCGTCTGCAAGGAGGCTGCCGCATGCGCGACTGCCAGCGTGCTGATACGGGATTCTTCGCCCGCGGAAGGAGTGACCGACGGAAAAAACGGAATGCTGATCGAAGAGGATCCTGACTCTCTCGCCTCCGCGCTCGAGAAGATCTATTCCGACCCGACGCTCACCCGGAGGCTCGGAGACGGCGCGCTGAACGACCTTTACGTCTCCTGGGAAGATATGATGAAGGAGGTCACGGCGCGCTACGCCGAGATCATCGCCGCGGCGAAGAACCA
>CADCPG010000243.1 GCA_902803255.1 uncultured Ruminococcus sp.
ACACTGGCGTCCGCGGCGTCCGGGCGCCACCTTTCCTAAAATTATTCTTGACATCGTCCGCCGGAAGTACTATAATATCTGTTATCTATTTCTCAATTGTAAAATCGGCGGTTTCTTTTTCGCCGGCAGGAGAATATATCATGCATGACAGACGCATACTGATATCCGATTCAACGCTCAAGCACTGTGAAGGATACACATTCAGGGAGAAACTCGAGACGGTCAGACTGCTCGGGAAACTCGGGATCGACTCACTGGAATTCGGCCCGATCCCGGACGGGGACAAGTCCGCTGCGCTCCTCTGCCGCACCGCCGGCGCGCTGCTCGGAGACTGCGTGCTGTCGGTCGAGGTGACGAGCCCCGAGTCGGCGGACGCCGCCGCCGCCGCCCTGTCGTCCGCGAAGAAGCCGCGGCTCGCCGTGTCGCTTCCGATATCGACGGTCCAGGCCGAATATCTGTATCATAAAAAACCGGCAGCGATGGTCGGCGAGGCCCAAGCGCTCGTCGCCTACGCGAAGACCCTCTGCCCCGACGTCATATTCCGCGCGTGCGACGCCACCCGCGCAGAGCCCGGTATCCTTTCGGCGGCCGCGGCGGCCGCGGCGTCTGCGGGAGCCGGGATGACAGTCATCTGCGACGCCGCCGGGGAGATCCTTCCCGACGAAATGGCGGCCGTCGTTACCGAACTTATGAACGCCTGCGGAGACGGCGTCACCCTGGGAGTCGAGTGCTCCGACAGGATGGGCCTCGCCTCGGCCGCCGCCATCGCGGCCGTCAGGGCCGGAGCCGGCTCCGTCAGCTGCTCGGTCAACCCCGGCGCCGTACCGTTCGTCGGTTTTGCCGAGGCGCTTTCGGTGCGCGGCCGCGACATAGGTCTTTGCACCGGGGCGGATATGACGCTCCTGCGGCATACCGCCGGCAGGATAGCGGGTTTCGCTTCGGGAGAGCGCGGCCGCACTCCTTTCGAGAACGGAGCCGGAGCGGCTGCCGACGGCAGCGTCTCGCTCGGCGCCGACGCCGATATATCGGCTGTCGCCGCCGCGGCGGCCGGAATAGGATACGAGCTCTCCGACGACGACAAGGTCAAGGTCTACGCCTCGTTCAGGCAGCTGGTCGACAAATCCGGCCGCCGCACGGTCGGGGCCCGCGAGCTCGACGCCATAGTCGCGTCGGTCGCTCCCGACGTTCCGCCCGAATACAGGCTCGACACCTACGTCATCAACAGCGGGAACACGATCTCGTCGACCGCACACATCACCCTCCTGAACGGGGCCGGCGAGAAGATCAGCGGATTCTGCGTCGGAGACGGCCCCATCGACGCCGCCTTCCTCGCCATCGAGCAGATCATCGGCCATCACTACGAGCTCGACGACTTCCAGATCCAGGCCGTCACCGAAGGCCGCGAGGCCATGGGCGACGCTCTCGTGCGCCTGCGCGCCGAAGGCAGACTCTATTCGGGCAAGGGCCTCTCGACCGACATCATCGGAGCCTCGGTCGAAGCCTACGTCAACGCGCTCAACAAGATAGTCTACGAGCGCGGCAGAAACTGACCGTACGGTAATAAACTAATGAAACTTTCACTTTCGACAAACGGCTGGGAGGAATACGGCTGGGATGAGCTTTTCGTCGAAGCCCGCTCCGCCGGATTCTCGGGGATCGAGCTGCACGGAGTCAGCTCTCCCGCCCTCTCCGGCCCGGGCAAGCCGTTCGCGGGCGGCAATATGGCCGCCACGGCGCGCAGACTCTCCGATATCGGCTTTTCGGTGGTCTGCGTCGCCGCCCTGTGCAACATAGCCGACCCCGCGGCCGCCGACGACAGCGTCTGCGAGATCTCCGACTGCATCAACGCCGCCGTCGGGCTGCGCTGCCGCTTCGTGCGCATACACGCGCTCGGCAGAGGAGCCGGCAACGCGGAAAGGGAGGGATCGGCCGAAGAGACCGACGCCGCCGTGCGCTCGCTCATCGACCGCGTGCTCCCGATCGCCGTCTCCGAGGGGATCACCCTTCTCATCGAGACCGCCGGCATCTACTGCGATACCGCCGCCCTGCGCGACATCCTCGATTCCTACGCCTCCGACAGCCTCGGAGCCCTTTGGGACATGCACAACACCTTCAGGTACGGCGGAGAGAGCCCCGACGTGACGGTCGAGCATCTCGGCGCCTACGTGAAGCACACGCATATACACGATTCGGTCCCCGGTGACGGCGGGCGCGCCGTCCCGTGCCTCATGGGCGACGGCGACATCCCCGTCGGCGAGATGACCGACGCCCTCCGCTCGGTCGGATACAACGGCTTCATCTCCTGCGAGCTCTTCCCCTCGAAGGTCGACGAGCTCGGCGACACCGGCATCCTGCTCCCGCAGTTCTGCGGATATATGAGCAGGTTCACCGGCGACACCTTCAGGCAGGGGCTCCCCGAGAACCGCTCCCGCACCGGCCGCTTCGTGTGGCCGAAGGACGAACTGATCGACCTCACCTTCCCGAAGGCCCTCGACCGCGTGGTGGCCGAGTTCCCCGATCAGCTCGCATTCAAATACACCACTCTCGACTACACCCGCACATACGCCGAGTTCCGCGACGACGTCGACGCGTTCGCCCGCTCGCTCATCGCTCTGGGCGTCGGGCCCGGCGACCACGTCGCCATCTGGGCCACCAACATACCGCAGTGGTTCGTCACATTCTGGGCGGCCGTCAAGATCGGTGCCGTGCTCGTCACCGTCAATACCGCCTACAAGATCCACGAGGCCGAGTACCTGCTCCGCCAGTCGGACACGCACACCCTCGTGATGATAGAATACTGCCGCGATTCCGACTATAAGGGGATAATGCGCGAGCTCTGCCCCGAACTCGATTCGTCCGAGGGGGGACGTCCGCTGCACTGCCGCCGGCTCCCCTTCCTCCGTAATATAGTGACCGTCGGCTTCTCGATGCGGGGCGGCATCACCTGGGAGGACGCCCTCGCGGCCGGAGCGTCGGTCCCGGCAGAAGAGGTCAGGCGCCGCGCGGCGGCCGTCAGACCCGACGACGTCGCCAACATGCAGTACACGTCGGGCACGACCGGCTTCCCGAAGGGGGTCATGCTGACGCACCGCAACATCGTCAACAACGGCAAGTGCATCGGAGACCGGATGGATCTCTCGACCGCCGACCGCATGATGGTGCAGGTCCCGATGTTCCACTGCTTCGGAATGGTGCTCTCGATGACCTCGACGCTCACACACGGCGGGACGCTCCTGCCGATGCCCTACTTCAGTCCTAAGTCGTCGCTCGCCTGCATCGACAGGGAGCATATCACCTGCTTCAACGGCGTCCCGACGATGTTCATCGCGATGAGGCAGCACCCTGACTTCGCTACGACCGACTTCTCGTCGATCCGGACCGGGATCATGGCGGGTTCGAACTGCCCGCCCGACCTCATGCGTATGGCGGCGAAGGACATGAACATGCGCGAGATCGTCAGCGTTTACGGACAGACCGAAGCGTCGCCCGGATGCACGATGAGCTCGGTCGACGACAGCCTTGAAGTCAGGACCGAGACGGTGGGCCACGACTTCCCGCACGT
>CADCPG010000244.1 GCA_902803255.1 uncultured Ruminococcus sp.
CACAGCCGCTGCAATAATAACGCGACCCTGTTCTGAAAAGCGGTCACATCGGTTGACAAAGACGCCCGTATATGATAAAATATAAAGTTGGATAATAATGAGTAACCGCCCGGCATGAAACGGCGGAAAAAGAACGGGAAAACACATCAGGATGAAGAGAACAGTTTTCGTATCGATAGTCGGAAGACCGAACGTCGGCAAGTCGACGCTCCTCAACCGCATAATGGGCCGCAAGGTCTCGATCGTCTCCGGCAAGCCCCAGACGACCCGGGGATGCGTCAGGGGAATATATACCAGAGGGGAGGACCAGTACGTCTTCCTCGATACTCCGGGACTCCACAAGGCCAGAAACCGCCTGGGAGACTATATGGAGGCAGCGGCAGAGAGCGGCATGCAGAGCGGGGACGTCGTGCTGCTCGTTGCCGACGTCACGCGTCCGCCCTCCGGCACCGAGAAGGACGTCATCGAATATCTGAAGAAGAGCGGTACGCCGTCGGTGCTGGTGCTCAACAAGACCGACACCGCAAGCAGGGAGACGGTGGCCGGGACGATCGCCGCCTACGCCGCGCTCCACTCCTTCGACGCCGTGGTGCCGGTGTGCGCGAAAAACGGCGCGTATCTGAATGAGGTGACAGACGAGCTGTCGCATTTTCTCCGCGAATCGGAATGGTTCTATCCCGAGGACGAGATCACCGACCAGCCGATGAGCACCTACGCCGCCGAGCTGATACGCGAAAAACTGCTCCGTCTGCTCGACCGCGAGGTCCCGCACGGGGTAGCGGTGTCGGTCGAGGAGTACAGGACCGACGGCCGCACCGGGAAAACATACATCAGGGCCGAGATCATCTGCGAGAAGGAATCGCACAAGCGGATCATCATCGGCAGCGGCGGCGAAGTCATAAAAAAGGTCGGGACATACACCCGCGAGGAGCTCGAAAAGATGACCGGCGGTCCGGTCTATATCGACCTCTGGGTCAGGGTGAAGGAGAACTGGCGCGACAGCGAGTCGGCGGTGCGGCGCCTCGGATACGACAAAAAGAACATCGAAGAGTAGTTCCGCCCGCCTGGAGAACAAATGAACGATTTCAACACCGACGCCCTTGTGATAAGGACGCTCCCTTCGGGGGACAGCGACAGACTGATCACGCTGCTGACTCCCGGGCGGGGAAGGATAAACGTGATGGCGAAGGGCGCTAGGTCGCTCAAGAGCAGATACATGCCCGCCTGCGCGCCGTTCGTATACGGTAATTACGAGATCAGGGCAAAGACCGCCGCCGAAAAGGGCGGAGGCGAGCTCTTCTGGCTGAAGGAGGCGCAGGTGAGCGAGACCTTCAGGGAGATCGGACGGGACATCGTGAAGACATACCTCGCTCAGTATTTCTGCGACGTCGTCTATGAGCTCACCGGGCCCGGGGCCGAAGCGACAGAACTCCTCCGGCTGACTCTCAACTCCCTGCACGCCGTCTCGCGGGGGCTGAAGCCCGACCTGCTGATAAAAGCCGTCTTCGAGCTTCGCGCGGCCGCAGCCGGCGGATACGAGCCCGACGTCTCGGGATGCGGTCTGTGCGGCGCCGAATGCGGCGACGGCGCCGTGCTCGACGTCATGAACGGACGGCTGATCTGCCACCGTTGCATGGGGAAAAACGGCTCCGCAGACGCGTCAGACGTCGACCCGTTCGGCACGAGGATCCTGCGCGTCCCGCTTTCCGCCCCTGCTCTCGCCGCAGTGAGATACGCACTGACGGCCCCCGAGCAGCGGATGCTGGCGTTCGAGCTGCGCGACCCGTCCGACACGGCGCAGTTCTCGCGAGCCGCCGAGATATACCTGCTGTCGCACCTTGAGCGCGGCTTCTCGTCGCTCAAATGTTATCACGAGCTGCGGCAGTGACCGACAATCAAGACCCGAAAGGAAGGCCGTCTGACCGACGGACACCGATATGATCATAACCGAAAAAACAGAAAAACTGCTGGAATTCGACAAAATAAAGCAGATGCTGGCCGAACGCGCCGCCACGGAGGGCTCGAAGCGCGCCGCGCTGGCGCTGATGCCGGAGGACGATCCGGACAGAGTCGAGGCGCTGCTCCGGCGCACCACCGACGCGTCGATGCTCCTGCGAGACAAGGGCATGCCGCCCTTCGGCGGTGTGCGGGACATATCCGAGGCGATAGACCGCGCCGAAAAGGGGGCGATGCTCTCGGCCTCCGAGCTGCTCGACGCGGCGAACCTGCTGCGAACCGTCAGGGGACTCGCAGCCTACGGAAAGACCGAGCGCAGATACGAGACCGTCCTCGACGACATATTCTCGCGACTGCTGCCCGACCGTCCCCTCGAGGACAGGATATTCTCCTCTATAATCTCGGAGGACAGGGTGGCCGACGACGCCTCTCCCGCCCTCGCCGACATCAGGCGGAAGATACGCCTCATAACTGTGAGGATCCGCGAGCTGCTGGCTAAATACACCGGAGGCGACTATTCGAAATACCTGCAGGAGAGCATCGTGACGATGCGCAACGGCAGGTACGTCGTGCCGGTGAAGGTCGAGTACAAGAACGAGATAAAGGGACTGGTCCACGACACATCGTCGTCCGGCGCGACATATTTCATCGAGCCGATGGCTGTCGTCGAGGCCAACAACGAGCTCCACACCTACGAGGCGAAGGAGCGATACGAGGTGGAGAGCGTCATGAGACAGCTCTCTGCGGGCGTCGCGGACGCAGCGGCAAAGCTGCGCTACGACCTCGAGAACACCGACGAGCTCGCGCTGGTATTCGCCTGCGCTTCATTCTCGTCGTCGTACGAAGGAAGGGCGCCCGTCATCCTGAAGAAGGAGAGGACGCTGGAGTTTTACGGTGCGAGGCATCCGCTCATACCTGCCGCGACCGTCGTGCCCGTCAACATCAAACTCGGAGGCGAGGCCGACACCCTCATCATCACCGGACCCAACACGGGCGGAAAGACAGTCTCGCTCAAGACTCTCGGGCTTTTCGCGGCTATGGCTCAGTCGGGCCTGCACATACCCGTCGCGGAGGGATCGCGGATGTGCGTCTTCGACCGGATACTCGTTGACCTCGGAGACGACCAGTCGATCGAGCACTCGCTCTCGACATTTTCCGCGCATATGGTCAACATAGTTTCGATAGTGAACGACCTGACACCCGATTCGCTCGTGCTCTTCGACGAGCTGGGAGTCGGCACCGACCCGATAGAGGGGGCGGCGCTGGCGATCGCCATAATCGGCGAGGTGAGGTCGGCCGGCGCGCTCTGCGCCGCGACGACGCACTACGCCGAGCTCAAGTCGTACGCGCTCTGCACGCCCGGCGTTCAGAATGCATCGTGCGAGTTCGACGTCGACTCGCTGCGTCCGACATACCGCCTGATCATCGGCGCGCCGGGGCGCTCATGCGCCCTCGCGATCTCCGAGCGGCTCGGCCTGCCGAAGCGGATACTCGACCGGGCCTCGGGCGAGATCTCGGACGAGAACCGCCGCTTCGAGGACGTCATCGAGCGCCTCGAGACCGACAGAGAGGCCTACGAGAAGGCGAAATCCGAGGCCGAGGAGCTCCTTGAAGAAAGCAGAAGGGCAAAGCTGGAATCCGAAAGGCGCGCGTCGGAGAAGCTCGCCGCCGCAGAGCGCGAGCTCGAGCGGGCGAGAAAAAAAGCCACCGAGATGATAGAGGGTGCCAGAATATCGAGCGAATACGTATTCGCCGAGCTGGAAAAGGCGAAAAAGGCAAAGGACAGGGAGAATTTCGGCGCCGAGCTCGAGGCCGCGAGAAAGGCCGTCAGGGCAAGAGCCGAGGCCGACGGAGGGCTGTTCGATTCGGGCCTTGCCGAGGCAGATCCCGATTACGTGCTTCCGCGCGAGCTTCACAAGGGAGACCGCGTGTGGCTCATGAACATAGGCAAAGAGGGCGTTCTGCTGTCGGATCCCGACAGGAACGGCGGCGTCCGGGTCTCTGTGGGAGGGATCCGGACCAAGACCGTGCTGAGCAACCTCAAGCTCGCCGAGGACGTCGTGACGGTCACCGACCCGTCGGACGGTAAAAAGGTCACGGCTAAAGAATACACCGCAGCCGCGGTGTCAAAAAAATGCCCGCCCGAGCTCGACATCCGCGGAATGACCGCAGACGAGGGCTGGACCGAGACCGACCGATACCTCGACAGCGCCGTGTTCGCCGGCCTTCGCAGCGTAACGGTGATCCACGGCAAGGGCACCGGCGCCCTGCGCGCCGCGATCAGGGGCCGGCTGTCGTCCGACCCGAGGGTATCGTCCTTCAGAGCCGGACAGTACGGAGAGGGCGACACCGGAGTCACGGTCGTCGAACTGAAATAAGCGCTGCACGGCCGGAAAACAGGAGGTTTGGCATCATGTCAGGAAAGACCAGAAAAGTGCTGGCGGTCGATCTCGGAGCCTCGAGCGGCCGCGGGATCATAGGGGAGTTCGACGGCGGACGCCTGACTCTCCGTGAGATACACCGTTTTCCGAACGAACCGCTGCCACCGTCCGCAGGGGGCGCCGGGCATCTTCGCTGGAACGCCTCGGCGCTGCGCAGGGAGGTCGAGAAGGCGGTCGAGGCGGGAGCCTCCGAGGGCGCCGAATCGGCCGGCATCGATACCTGGGGAGTAGACTACGGACTGCTCGACGGCAGGGGAGAGCTGATCGCCGACCCGGTACACTACCGCGACGGCCGCACAGCCGGTATCCCGGCGGCCTTCGGGGCGCGGATGTCGCACCCGGGACGCCTCTATGAGATCACGGGGATACAGTCGCTCGACTTCAATACTGTTTATCAGCTGGCGGCCGAATTCCCCGGCGGATACAGAAAAACAGAAGGTACGGGACCGTCGAAGATACTCTTCATGCCCGACCTGTTCGGATTTTTTCTCACCGGCGAGCAGGCCTGCGAATACACGATCGCCTCGACCGGAGCGCTGCTCGACGCACGTACGCGCGACTTCTCGCCCGA
>CADCPG010000245.1 GCA_902803255.1 uncultured Ruminococcus sp.
CTCTTTTTCGCCCCACCTGCGGTATGCGACGATCATCTTTCCGAACTGGGTCCCCCAGTCGCCGAGATGGTTGATCCCGACGCACCTGTATCCGGCGAATTCGTGTATCCTGCGCAGCGAATGACCGATGACGGTCGTGCCGAGATGGCCTATATGGAAGGGCTTCGCGACGTTCGGCGAGGAGTAGTCGAGGACGACAGTCTTCCCCTCTCCGCAGTTCGGAGAGCCGTATTTTTCTCCTTCCTCGTAGATGCGGTCGAGCGAGTCGGACGCGAAGAGGGCGTCGCTCACCCTGAAGTTCAGATAACCGCCGAGCGCCGAGACCGAGAGGTCGCCCCCGTAGTCGGCCGAGGCGAGCGCACCGGCTATGGCGGCCGGCGAGCGGCGGAGCGTCCTGCTCAGCTTGAAGCAGGGCAGGGCTATGTCACCCATCCCGGGATCGGGCGGATACTCAAGCATCGAGGCGAGTTCCGCTTCGTCGACAGCCGCGCCGGGGAAGGCCGCTGCTATCGCGCCGGACAGCCGTCCGGCGATCGTTTCCTTGATCTTTTTCATCTTTTCTTTCTCTGTTCTTTGGTATATGTAGCCGTTTTTCGAGTTATATGCCGATTCGCTGCGCGGACGTCAGTCCTTTGCGTCGATCATGTCTATGGCAGCCTGCCGCTGCGCGGCGGTCACGCTGATGCCGCCGAGGATCCTCGCGGTCTCGGCGATCCTGCCCTCCCTGTCAAGAACCGAGACCGTGGTCTGCGCGCGCTCGCCCGAAAGGGATTTGGTTATTTTAATATGCGTCTGCGCCAGAGAGGCGATCTGGGCCGAATGAGTGACGCAGATGACCTGGGCCGATTCGGCGGCCTCCCGGAGCTTGCGCCCCAGTTTGCGCGACGTGCTGCCCGAGATGCCGGTGTCGATCTCGTCGAAGATGAGCGTCGGGACGGCGTCGGCCTCGGCGAGAGCGCACTTGATTGCCAGCATCACCCTCGACAGCTCGCCTCCCGAGGCGCACCGCGACAGCGGCAGCATCTCCTCGCCGGGGTTTGCCGAGAGCATGAAGTCGACGGTGTCGAGGCCGTCCTTCTGCGGCTTGCCGGCATCCGCGACCTTCACCTCGAAAGACACTTTCGGCATATCGAGATATATGAGCGTTTCACGGATCTTCTTCTCTATCGCGGCCGCGGCGGCGCGTCTCGCCTCCGAAAGGCGGCGTCCCGTCCCGGCGAGTTTTCCGTCGAGCACGCTTATCCTCTCCTCAAGCTCCTTTTCCGCTATGTCGGATCCGTCGAGGGCACCGAGCTCCTTCTCGGCACGCGCCGCAAACTCAAGGATCTCACCCACGCTCTGACCGTACTTGCGCTTCAGCTTCGAGATCTCCTCGAGCCGGCCTTCGATCCTGTCGAGCCGCGCGTCTGCGGACTCGCCGCCGTCGGAGAACGAATCGCAAAGCGCTCCTATCTCGTCGGCTATGTCGTCGAGCTCATACCTGCAGCTGTCGAGACGCTCCTTCAGAGTCGCGGCCTGCGGCACCGCGCCGGAGAGCTTGCCCACGGCGTCCGCCGCTCTCGACACGAGATACGGGGCTGTGATCCCCTTCTCGTTCGAGCGGAGCGCGCGCACCGCTATATCGGTCTGTTTCCTGATCTTGTCGTAATTGCGGACAAGTTCACGCTCGGCGAGCAGTTCCTCCTCCTCGCCCTCCTTCAGGCGGCGCGATCCTATATCCTTTATCTGGTATTCGAGCATGTCACGGAGCCTTGCCTTCTCGGCGGCGCTCTTCTTCAGCTTCGCGAGTTCTGCCGCCGCAGACATCCGTTCTCCGTATATCTCCCTGTATTCCGACAGCAGCGGCCCGGTGTGAGCCGCGGCGTCGGTGACGGCCACACGCGCCTCGGGAGACTCGAGTGCCCTCGTGTCGTTCTGCCCGTGCAGTGATACAAGCAGGTCGCCGGCGGAGCGCAGTATCTGGTTTGTCACCGCTCTGCCGTTGATCCGGCAGACGTTCTTTCCCTCGGTGTCGCGGCTTCGCTCGAGCAGCACCTGCCCGCCGTCTGTCTCGATGCCGAGTTCGGACAGGCGCGACACGTCCTCAGGCTTCAGTTCCGAGAAGAGCGCCGAGACGAAGAGTTTTTTCTCGCCCGTGCGGATGAGATCTCTTTGCGTCTTGCGGCCCATGAGGAAGTTTATGCTGTCTATGATCACCGATTTTCCGGCGCCGGTCTCGCCGGTGAGGGCGGTAAATCCCCTTCCGGGCTCGAGATCGGTGCTTTTTATCACGGCGAGATTCTCTATATGCAGCGATTCAAGCATTTTTCTTCTTCCTGCCGCCGCTTCCGCTTCCGCCGCCCTGCCCGCGGTCGCAGAGGGCCGAAAAAGCGGCGCTGACTTCTGCCGCCTTCGAGCTGTCCGACGTCACGACGATTATTGTGTCGTCACCGGCGACGCAGCCGAGTATGCCGGGGTATTCCATGCCGTCGATCCCGACGGCCACCGCGCCCGCCATACCGGTTATCGTCTTCAGCACGACCGTATTTCCTGCGAAGTCTGATCTGATGAGCAGCGGCGCGAGCGACTCGCTGTAGCTGAACCGCCTCCCTGAGCCTTCCTCTCTGCCCTCGGGTATATAGTATACAGGTATGCCCCCGGGGCCGGGGCGTTTCTTCGCCCCGAGGATCCGGAGATCCCTCGAGACAGTCGCCTGGGCGGCGGATATCCCGCGTTCCTCGAGGAGGGCGATGAGTTCCTCCTGTCTTCTGATGTCCGCCGTCCTGATCAGGCCGGCGATCACTTCCCGTCTGTTTTCTTTCATTTCGGACATCTTTCTTCTGCTTCGTTATCTATGCGCCGGCGTCGCGCCGGCAGAAGGGTCTGCTTTTTTCCCTGTTATTCTTTCTTCTTCCAACTTCTTTCTCACTTCTTCCGGTTCCGGTCTTTTTCCCCGGGCCTCCCGAAAGCTTGGAGCTGAAGCTCAGAACTGAAGCTTGGTGCTAAAGCTCAGAACTGAAGTTTAGAGCTAAAACTCAGAGCATCAGCTCAGACCGATTCCAGCTTCTCGGCGAGAAGGCGGTAGAACCTGTTCTTTTTCACGCGTATGAAGGACGCGGAGGAACCTGATTTAGTGATCACGACGGAGTCGTTCCGGCCGATTCTTACGTTCGTCCTGCCGTCGACGGTGAGCCAGACGTTCGGTTCTCTCGTCGAGACATTGACGATCCGCAGGACCGTCGAGTCCGGGAAGACCATAGGTCTTGCGGCGAAAGAGTGAGCGCACACCGGCGTCACGCAGACGGCCGAAAGCTGCGGGTCGAGTATCGGTCCGCCGGCGGAAAGAGAGTACGCCGTGGATCCGGTGGGGGTCGAGACGATGAGGCCGTCCGCCCTGTATGTCCCGACGAGCCCGTCTCCCTCGTAAAGCTCGAGGTCGATGATCCTCGAGATCGAGCCGTTGGTAACGACGGCGTCGTTGAGCGCGGTGAAGGTGCTGACCCTCCTCCCCGCCGACTCTACGCCGACGTCAATCATCGAACGCTTCTCGACGGTGTATCTGCCGGCCGATATCTCCCCGATGAGCGGGAGTTCCGAAAGTTCGAGCTCGGCCATATATCCGAGCCTGCCGCGGTTTATGCCGAGGATGGGGACGCCCGACCCGGCCGAATTCCTCACGGCCTCGAGTATGCTCCCGTCTCCGCCGACGACGGCGAGGATGTCGGGTCCTTCGTAAAGCTCGCGGTTAGGGACGAATCTCAGCTGCGCTCCTGCGTGAAGCGCCGCGATCTCGTCGCTCTCCTTCGCGTAAACCGGCATGAGGACCTCGGCGCCGCATGAGATGAAGATCTCTGCCGCCGCGCGCGCAGTCGATGCCTTTTCGGGCGTTTTGAAGTTTGTTACGATCGATACTTTTTTCATTTCAGCCAATATCCTTGCCGGAGGTCAGAAAGATGCTCCGTCGATGATCCTTTGAATATCTTCGGACGGGACGGGGTCACGCACGAAAATCGCGAGATATTCGCGGTTGCCGTCGCCGCCTTCTATGGGAGACGCTATGAGCCGCCGCATGAAAAGCCCGATGCCCGCGGCGCTCCTCGCGACGCTCTCGGCTGCGCGCTTTCTGTCCGCGGGGTCCTTTACGATGCCGTTTTTGCCCGCAGCGCCGCGTCCCGCCTCGAACTGCGGTTTGATAAGGCTGACCAGCGCTCCTCCCGGTTCGAGCAGCGGGGGAATGACGGGGAGGATCAGCGTCTGAGAGATGAACGACACGTCCATCACCGCGAGCCCGCAGCGCTCGGGGATGAGTTCGGGGCAGAGACCCCTCGCGTTTACCCCCTCGAGCGAGATCACACGCGGATCGGCCCTCAGCGCCGGAGCCAGCTGCCCGCGGCCAGAATCGACTGCATAGACCCTCTCCGCGCCGCGGCGGAGCAGACAGTCGGTGAATCCGCCCGTCGATGCTCCTATATCGAGGCAGACGAGGCCCGACGGACATGTCCCGAATGCGTCGAGAGCGGCTTCAAGCTTGACACCTCCGCGGCTCGCGTAACTGTGCACCGGCCGGCAGTCGACGTCGTGCGGGAGGTCTTCGTCGATCTGTTCCGACGCCTTTGACGTCACAACTCCGTCGATCCTCACATAGCCCGCGTCTATCGCCGCCCTCGCGGCCTCGCGGCTGGCGAAATATCCTTTTTCACGAAGATATATGTCTGCTCTCATCTTTCCGACGGGCAGACGGAAGCCGTGCGGCGCCGGTCACCCGGAGACTGCTCTCCGGCCCCGGCCGTCCGTCATTCCGTGTCTGCCGTATTGATCCGTATTATTCGTTTTCCGCTCCGGCGCCGGGGCCTACGACAGTCATCCGGCTCCTCGCCTCTTCGAGTCTCGACGTGCAGTAGCGGACGAGCTTCACGCCCTCTTCGTAATATTTCATCGAGTCGTCGAGCGAGGCCCTGCCCCCCTCGAGTGTCCTGACTATCGTCTCGAGCCGCTCGAGCGCCGCCTCGAAGCTGAGTTCCGCGCCGTCTGCCGCCGTCTTTGCGTTTTCGTCCATGTCTGTCTCTTTCCGTTCTATAATTGCTGACCAGCCGGTCCGGGACTGTTTCCCGGATACCGCCGTTGCCTATCTTTCAGGCTTATCTCTTCCCTGTCCGGTCTCCGCGTCGCGGGTACGGCCTTATGTGTGCTCCGGCGTGCCGGTATCGGTTATGACGGCGTCCGCGCTGCCGTCGCTCATTCTGATTCGCACGGCGTCCCCCGTCCGGAGGGACGCGGCCGACGATACGACTCTGCCGTCTTTCGTGACGGCGGAATATCCTCTCACGAGCACCGCCAGCGGGCTCATCGCCTCGAGCTTCGCGGCTCCGACGCGCAGCTTCGACCCCGCCGCTTCGATCACGGCGGCAGCCGCGGCGTCGTTTCTCGACGCCAGCGACATCAGCTCGTCGGTGAGCAGGTCGATATATCTCCCGGGGGAGCGCAGCACCGGCGCGTTCGCGGCGGCGGAAAGGCGGGCCTCGAGATAATCGAGCCTCGACGACACGCTTCCGGTCATCCGCCGTTCGCTGTCGCGCAGCCTGCGCGCGAGCACCGACGAATCGGGGACCGCGAGTTCAGCCGCGGCGGATGGAGTGGGAGCCCGCAGGTCGGCGGCGAAGTCGGAGATCGTGAAATCGGTCTCGTGACCGACAGCCGATATCACCGGGACTTCCGACGCCGCGATCGTCCTTGCGAGGGCTTCGTCGTTGAAGCAGAAAAGGTCCTCCTCGGAGCCCCCTCCGCGTCCGATGATTATCACGTCGGCGCGAAGTTCGCGGTTGAAATAGTTTATTCCACCGATGATGCTTCCGGGCGCCGAACTGCCCTGCACTACCGCGGGGTACAGCAGTATCTCCGCCGGCGGATACCTTCTGCCGATGATGCTGAGCATATCCTGCACGGCGGCTCCGACGGGAGATGTCACTATCCCTATGCGCTCGGGAAAAACGGGTATCTTCTTCTTGCGCGATTCGTCGAACAGCCCTTCGGCGGCAAGTTTTTTCTTCATGCGCTCGAAGGCAGCCTTGAGCTCTCCGGCTCCGGCCTGGGTGAGCGCCGTGACGTAGAGCTGATAAGCGCCGTCGCGCGGGAATACCGAAAGCCGGCCGTATACGATGACGTCGTCGCCGTCGGCGGGATCGGCCTTGAGTTTCGACGCGGCCGATGAGAACATCACGCACTTAACGATTCCGCCTCCGTCCTTCAGCGAGAAGTAAAGGTGGCCGGAATAGTGGTGCTTGAAATTCGATATCTCGCCTCTCACGGCGAGCGTCGAGAGCACATCGTCGGAATCGATGAGCGCCTTGACGTATCCGTTCAGTTCGGATACCGTGAGCCACTTTTTTTCGCCTCCGGCGTCATACCCGGCCTGAGAACGGCCGGAGAGGCCTCCTCTTTCGGTCATGGCGTATCCCGTTCCGTTCATACAAGATACCTTTCTCTCGCGAGCATGGCGATGCCCGCCGCGTTGTCCGACGAGTAGCCTGGTGCTGCGAAATACGATCTCACGCAGCCGGCCGCGGCCTTTCTTATCTGCGCGTTCGACATCACTCCGCCCGCCCAGATCACGGGAAGGTCTCCTCCTTCCTGCCC
>CADCPG010000246.1 GCA_902803255.1 uncultured Ruminococcus sp.
CTGCACATGGGGCGTCTACGGCGACGGAGTTGAAGATCTGTCCGACGGGGGCACGTCGTTCAGCATCTCGGGATACCCCGCAGGGCAGTACACTGTAGTGGTCACAGCTTCGCTCGTCAGCCGCGGAGCGGTGATCGAGTACGTCGACTATCCGCCGTCTTCGGAGATGACCCTGACGGTCGAACGCAGGACACTCACGGTCAAAGCAAAAGACGTGTCGGTGACGTACGGAGATACCGTGCCGGGTTTCGAGACCGAAATCACGGGCTTCGTCTCCGGAGAGAGCGAAGCGACCCTTGAGGCGGAGGACGCCGCGGTCGCCCTGCCGGTCTGCCCTGATGCGGCCGGTGCGGTCCTGAACGCAGGGACATATACCATAGAGTTCGACGGTCCGGCGGACTTCACGGGCTCGAAGAACTACATTTTCTCATATCAGAACGGGACGCTGACCGTCGGCAAGGCCGCCGTGACATTCACCGCTCCGTCGGTCACGTCGTTCACCTACACAGGCTCGCCGATAACTCTCGAGATCGAACAGGATCCGCTCTATTCGGTCACGGGAAGCACAGCGACCGCCGCCGGATCGTACTCCGCGACCGTCGAGCTCGGTGACCCCGCCAACTTCATGTGGGCTGACACTTCGGCTTCGGACCCCCGGACCGTCGCGTGGAGCATCGCAAAAGCAAAAATAACTTTCGCCGCTCCGGCGGTCACGTCGTTCACCTACAGCGCGTCCGAACAGGGGCCGCTTCTCCCCGAAGGCAGCGGATACACGATCACCGGTGAGCTCTCCGCGGTAAACGCCGGCAGATACTCCGCGACCGTCGCGCTGACCGACAGGACGAACACCGAATGGTCGACCGGCGGCGACGGCGACATCACCGTCGAATGGACGATCGCCAAAGCCGCGCTTACCGTGACAGCCGACAGCAGGACCGTCACGTTCGGATCCCCCGCCCCGTCCTTCACCTGCCGCGTCACCGGGTTCCTCGGTGCGGACACTGAGGCCTCGCTCACAGGCTCTGCCGTCGCGGCGTCGTCCTACCGTCAGGGCAGCCCCGTCGGGACCTACAGCATTGTTTTCGCCGGTTATACGTCGGCAAACTACGATATAAACTACGTCGACGGCACGCTTACCGTCACGAAGCTGAAGATAGACGCCCCCGCCGTCACGAACACGTCGTTCGTGTACAGCGGAACCGCGCAGCGCCTGCAGATCGCACAGAGCACCTACTATTCGGTGAGCGGGAACACTCAGACCGCGGCGGGCAGCTACAACGCCGCCGTAGCGCTGACCGACAAAGCGAATACCGAGTGGTCGACCGGCGGAACGGCAGACCTGAGGATCGCCTGGACGATATCGAAGGCGGCCCTCAACGTCGCGGCCGACAGCGCCACCGCCGTTTACGGCGACGCCGCGCCCGCCTTCACCGCGACGGTCACCGGCCTTGCGGGGAACGACACTACGGCATCGCTCGGCGGAACGCTCGTCTTCACGACCGGTTACACCGCCGGCTCGAACGCCGGCAGCTACACGGTGACGCCTTCGGGCTACACGTCGGGCAACTACGACATCACATACACCGCCGGAACGCTGACCGTCATCAGGGCGAAGACAGACATGTCGGGAGTCTCCTTCAGAGACTTCGCCTGCCTCTTCGACCGCAAGCCTCACACGGTAGAGATAGCGGGCACCCTTCCTTCGGGCGTGACCGTCAGCTATTCGCCGTCGAACACATATACCGCGATCGGCGAGTACACGGTCACGGCGTCGTTCGCATGCGACACGGCAAACTACGAAGAGATCCCGTCGATGAGCGCGAAGCTCATCATAAACGACACCGGATTCGTCGGCAGCGACGAATACAACAGGATCGTCGAGCGGATAAAGAACACCAGGTCCGACCACATCACGAATCCGACGGCCAGAAAGATACTCTCCGACCGGATCGACGCCTTCGTGAGCGACGCGGAGAAGACGATCTCGATGGAAGAGCTCATGCCGCTCGTCGACCGGTTCGACGGCTTCCTCGACGAATTCGTCATCGACCTGCGCTTCTCTCCCCTCTCTGTCTTCAAGGACAGGTACTACAACGGAGAAAAGATCGAGTCGGGCTTCAACCTGGTCGGTTCGATGTACCGCGAATTCAGCGCGATAATCATAAGCGACTGCACGATAGAATACCCGCACGGCGACTGCTTCGTCACCGGCGACACGAGCTTCAGGGTAAAGTCGGGCGAGCTTGAGACCGAATTCGATATCCTGCCCGTGCTGCCCTACAACAAGTCCGGCATCATCCTCGAACCGTCCGTTGCCGGCGGACTCGAACTGAGAGCCGGCGACCCGCTCCCCGCCATCGGCGGGACCGCGAAGAACTCCGCGGGCGACACCGTGCCCGGCGTATTCGCCTGGGCCGAAGGTCAGGAGCTCCGCGCGGGCGAACGCGAATATCTCTTCACATTCGTACCTGAGGGCGAGACCGAGCCCTGCTACGGAACGCTGAAGCTCTCCGTCCGCAAGGGAATCCCGGAGGTGACGTCGGTAAGACTTGCCGGCGGAGATCGCGGCTTCATCTACGGAGACCCGCTTCCGGAGCTCGCCTGCGAATCGTCGGTGCCCGGGAGCATAGCGTTCGACGTGGGTCAGATGCTGCTCGTCGGCGAACACGGATACGCGTACACCTTCACGCCGGACAGCGAAGAATACGAGAACGTCAGGGGCGAGTTCACCCTCACCGCCGGCAAGGCCCCGCTGATCATCGAGGCCCGCGACCTGCTGATCTACGAGGGCGACGAGCCCGTCTTCACCTTCGTCTTCACCGGTTTCGTCAACGTCGAGTCGAGTCTGCTGCTCATCAGCGGCCCGACGGTCGAGAACGTCCCGACAGAGATCGGCACCTACCGCGTCATCCCGGGCGGAGCCGTCTCGGACAACTACGAGATCACCTACAGAGAGAGCGAGTTCACGGTAAGGCCCAGGTCCTACGCGGCCGAGATCACCGACGATCCCGACGGGCTCACCGCCGAGTTCAGGCTCGACGAAAACACCCTCCTCAGAGTGAAGACCTCCGTCTCCGGCTTCGACGCCGCCGCGTTCGACGCCTTCGTGAAGTCGTCCGGCATACTGACGCCTGGCGAGGCCCCGAGATATCTCTACGATCTCAGCCTGACCGACAACGACTACAGGGAGACCGGCAAGGCTGCCCTCATCATGCTCGACATCCCGTCGGATCTCGACGGATACTGCATACACATACTCAGGGTAACAGACGGCGTTTATTCGGTATACACCGACTACGAGACCTCGGACGGCAGGATATACCTTTCGATCCGCGGCAGCGGCACATACTGCATCAGCGCGGTGCCCGAAGACGAGATCTTAAAACTCATCAGAGACTTCCTCTCGGATACCGACACTGCTTCCGATGACGTCTGGAGAGTCAAGATGTACTACGATCTGCTGCCTGAGAGCGGCAGAAAGAAGTTGTCGGACAACGAGCTGGCGGCGCTCGACAGCCTCTTCGGCTCTTCGACCGGGAAGCTGGTGCTCATCCGCGAGGGCGAGAACGGCATAACCGTCGACGGCCTCGGCAGCGTCACCGTAAACGAACTCCTCGACATCAGCACCGAAAAGGTGGAGGTCGGCATCACCTCTTCCGCGGCCGTGATATCCGACGGCGTGAAGGCCGCGCTCCGGGAGAGCGGGCTCGAGATCGCCGAAGCGTACGAGCTCGGCATCTACAAGACGGTGTCCGTGAGCGGGAATGAGGACAGCTCGTACACCGAGCTCGTCGGCAGCAACGACATCAAGGGCAGACTTAAGATCGGCATCCCGGTCACCGGAAGGATGCGGCAGTTCGGCGGTCTGTGCGTCAGATACATCGGCGAGGGCGGCGTGCCCGAGGAGGTGGCCGCGTCGGTCGAAAAGATCGGAGACACCGAGTATCTGGTATTCGAGACCGACCGTCTCTCGACCTGTGTGATCGCCGGTGTTCCCGCCGCCGACGCCGGAGTCACGGACAAGGTCGGCGCCTCCTGGGCGATACTCCTCTCGTTCGGCGCGGCCGCGACAGCCGTTGCGGTGCCCGGATACGTCATAAAAAGAAAAGAGGAAAGGAGGGCCGGAAAATAATGGCAGGAAAAGACCCCGAATATCCAAAGTATAACGAATATAACAATTTCGGAGAATCGAATACCCGCGGGCTGGCCGAAAGCTTCCGCGCGCCGGAGCGCAACACCGTCACGACGCAGGCTGAATCCGAGAAAAACGGCGAGGACGCCGAGCGCAACGCCGTCGGAAAAGGCGGAACGCATACCGGAAACGCCGTCCGGAACACGCTCGCGGCGAAGCTCCTCGCGGGCATCGCGACCGGGGCGACGTCGCTCGCGGTCTTCGTGCTGGTCTTCCTTCTGATATCGGTCAACGCCCTTCCCGAAGCGAAGCTGACCGACATCTACGCCGGCGCCGACTTCATCGACTATACCGTCGAGGCCGGCGACCCCGGGGATTACGACATGAAGATCACCCTGTCGGACAGCGGAGGCGGGACGGTCTACGAGGAAGTTATAGCCGAAGGCGAGAACAAGGCCACGATCGGGGGACTCGAGCCGAAGACGCGGTACAAACTGACGGTCACCGGAAAGTCCGCCTTCGGCAGGGCGACGGCCGTCTCGAAGATCATAAGGACCGCCGGGACCGCCCCGAAGGCCGAGATACGCAACCTGCGGTGGGCGGAGAACATGAACGGGACGGTAAACGTCGACTTCGACATCCGCTTCTCCGATCCGTCGGAGCTCTTCGAGTCGTCGGAGCTCGTCTGGGTGCTCGGCGAAGGCAAAGACTCGGGCGGCGAGCAGGTAAAGCCCGAAAACACCGGATACACGATCGAAAACTTCAGCGGCACCGGCAAATTCGACGTCTTTCTCTACTGCACCGTCGCGGGCGACAAGCTGCTCTATTCATCGGTCTCGGTGAATATAACTCCCGTGCCGAAACAGACCGTCCTGCTCACGCCCGGCCCCGACGGCAGGCTCTTCATCCGCTACTCATTCGCGGATTTCGGCTATGACGTCGACTATTTCAGGATCGATTTCGACGACTACGGCATCCGCGACATCACCGAGCGCGAACCCGCAGGAAAAGAATACACCTATACCGCGGACACTTCGGGCGGAAAAGTCGGAATGACGGTCACCCTCGGGTACATATCCGGAGGCAGGAACCGCAGTACGGAGGAAAGATACTCCTTCAACTTCGACGACGCTCCGCATGTGACCGCCGGCATCACCTCCCTCTCCGATTCGGAAGACGGCCTGACCGTCGGTATCCACTCGGAAGGCGGCGCCGGCTTCCGCAAGGATCTGATACTCTCATCGTCAGCCGGCACGATCACGTTCAGAGACCTGAAGTTCGGCTCCGACGGAACAGAGACCGGCGAGGACGCGACGCTGAAAGCCGACCTCGAGCCCGGCGTCACCTACTCGGCCGAGCTCCGGGTCTACTGTTACGGCGACGGCTTCATGCCGGTCCCGCTCGGCAGCGTATCGCACGATTCGGACGTCAGCTTCGAGATCGAATTCACCGACACCGGAGACCTGGCCTTCAGGCTCATATACGACGACCCCAACTCATACTACGGCAACTTCAGCGCGACGCTGACCGACGGAGACAGCGTGACTGCCTTCGTCTACGACAGCGCGACCGGTATATTCAGCCTGCCCGCGGGCAGCGGCTGGAACAGCGGCGGAGAGAGGACCAGGACGGTCACCGTGACCGCCGATTCGTCGAGACCCTCCGCGGCTCCCGGCACCGGCATAACCGTCGCGGCTGTCAGGATCAGATAAAAAACCATTTCATATATCTTTCAAAGGAGAGCGCTCAGCGCGTCAGGCAAAATGAAAAACAAAGGCAATCCTTCCGAGCCCCGCAAGGAGAAGACAAAGGCCGAAAAGACGGCTCTTACCGTTAAGATCGTTCTCATCGTGCTTGCCGTCCTCTTCCTGGCGTTCGGTATCGCGGCGCCGAAGATCTTCGGCGAAGACTCCGCCTTCGGCGAAATGATGGACGACAACGTCGGAAGCATAGCAAACATCTTCAAGGCCGTCTCTGGCAGAGGCCCGGCAATACTCAAGGCACTAACCCTTATCATCGTCATCTCGCTGCTCAGCTGGCTGCTGCGGCTCGTGCTGAAGCTGATCTTCGCGCACACCAACCGCGGCAAGACCGTCGTCAACCTCATCAACAGCTTTATCAAGTACGCGGCGATGATCATCATCGTGTTTGCCGTGCTGTCGGCCTTCGGCGTCGATACCACGACACTGCTCGCCAGCGCCGGGATCCTCGCTCTGATGATAAGCCTCGGCGCACAGGGGCTCGTCGCCGACATAATCGCCGGTCTGTCGATCACCTTTGAGGGCGAGTACAAGATCGGGGACGTCGTGGTCATCGACGGCTTCAGAGGCACGATCACCGATATCGGCATCCGCACCACCAAGCTGATCGACGCCTCCGGAAACGTGCAGATCATCAACAACGCGGCGGTCGGCAAGGTCATCAACATGTCGAGCGAGCTGTCCGTCGCCGTGATCGAGGTCTCGGTCGAGTACGGCGATTCGATCGAGCGCATCGAGAAGATCGTCAAGGACAATCTCGACGCAATGCGCGAGAGGATCCCCGCGATAAAGAAGGGGCCCTTCTACAAGGGAGTCCAGCTGCTCGGCGAGAGCGGCGTGAATATCAAGATCGTCTCGCAGTGCGACGAGTCCGACAGATACCAGGTCGAGCGCGACATGAACCGCGAGATCAAGATCATATTCGACCGGAACAACGTCAACATCCCCTTCCCGCAGGTCGTCGTCAACCAGCCGATCAAATTCGAAAAGGTCAGCGAGGCGACAAGACGCGAGGCGGACGAGTTCGTGGACGAACAGAAGAACATTTCAAAGGGCGTCGACGAGCAGTCGGTAAAATAACATCACACGCGGACAGTAAATTCCCGCGGCCGGATCCGGCCGCGGGAATTTACATGTCAGGCATGCCAGGCAAGGTATACATGCCATGCTGCAACGGTATTCTTCTCTTTTTATCTCCGGCAGTGCCGCCCGGGCGGGCTCTTCGACCTCCGCCGCGCGTCCCGGCCGGTCAGGCGTTCTCCGCTTCCGCGGCGGCCAGTGCATCCTTCACGAAAAAGCTCCCGCCCACTGCGGCGACTTTGTCGAAGGCAAGGTATTCTTCGAGATTGCTGCTGTCGATGCCGCCGGTCGGTATGAACTTCACCTGCGGGAAGGGGCCCGAGAGCGCCTTCAGGGCCTTAAGACCGCCGTAAACGCCCGCCGGAAAGAACTTGACTGTCGTGATGCCGAGCTCGAGCGCCTGCATGATCTCGGTCGGAGTCACGCAGCCGGGATAATACGGGATCCCCCTGCCGCGGCAGATCTCCGCCACTTCAACGGACAGCCCGGGAGACACGATGAACCGGGCGCCGGCGTTCAGCGCGGCCTCGCACTGCCCGGCGTTTATGACAGTCCCGGCGCCGATCTCCATGTCCGGGAAGTTTGCGCACGCGTACCGTATCGCCTCCGCCGCGCAGGCGGTGCGGAAGGTGATCTCGGCGGTGTGTATACCGCTCTTCTCAAGCGACGACAGTATCCTGCCCGTCTCGGACAGCTCGTTTATAACAACTACCGGTATCCTTTTTTCCATGAAATATCGCCTCTTTCTTTTTCC
>CADCPG010000247.1 GCA_902803255.1 uncultured Ruminococcus sp.
CCCTCGAATGTCAGCGCGCTCTCGGGCGTGCCGGAGAAATACTTCGAGAAGCCGTTCAGCACCGCCGCCCGCTTCGCTCCGGTCCCGACGATCACTATTCCGCCCGAAGCGAGATAGGCGTCGAGCATCTTCAGCTGCTTTGACGAGAACGCCGACGAAGCCGTCAGGTCGATATCCCCGACGAATATCGCGTCGAAGCAGTTCATCATGTTCATGTCCGACGGAAAATAATCCGGCGAGATGTGCTCGGAGATACAGCCGGACTTCTGGTATCCGTAAGACCAGCCCGAGCCGGACCCCGGATCCATCGACCCGACGTTGACGGGATTGCCGGCCGCTCTCCCGTCCTCCTCTGTCATCCAGCCTATCATAGCGGTCTGCGGCTGCGAACCGACGTAATAGCCGCCGGGATTCTGAGCAACATTCAGCTGCTTCGTCTCCTCAGCCGTGACGAGCCTGCCCCCGGAGTTCCTCACCGAGCAGACGCAGGTTTCGTACTGCACTGTAGCGGTGACGGGTATCTCTATCCTCTTTTTTACTCCGTCCGGAATTACGAAATCCTTTTCGACGGTCAGCTGTTCATCTTCGTTGTAGAATGAAGAACATCCGAGCCGGGCGGAAACGTACCCCTCTATGTCACGTCCGGTCCTGTTCGTGAGCGTGACATAGATCGGGACCGTCTTGCCGATCACGAGCGAACCCGAAGAATAGCCGAACTGCCACTCAGCCTCGAATTTGCCGCTCCCGTAAAGCGGAGCCCGCTCCGCCGACGCGGGGAGCACCGCCCCCGCGAGCATGAGCAAGGGAAGGAGCGCCGCTATCAGCCGGATGAGCGCGCCGCTCCCGCGGCTTTCCCTTATGCCCGGGTCCCCTTTTGCACTGCGCCCCGCGCTGCGTCTTACCCTGCGTTTCACGCTGCGTCTCACGCTGCGTCTCACGCTGTCCGCATCCTGTTTTGTGATTTTGTGATACATGTCAGTATTATCCTGCCGTTTCACACGTCATTTAACGATTTTCGCTTCAACGCCGTAGACCTCTGCCCTGTTGTTCACGGCGTCGTAAAGGAACGGCTCTCCGCTTGAGAGCGAAAAGATGTCGCCCACACGGTAGCTGCCGGCGACCGAAAGGTTGAATTTGAATACCGTATCGGTATCGAGGCCGGCGTTGTTGAGATACCGGGAGTAGTCGTTCCACTCGACGATGTTGAATATTCCTCCCGTGCGTCTCCCGTTTTCATAATATTCGGCGTAGGGAACTCCGAAGAAGCAGTCGGAGTAGATCTCGGTGATCTCTATGACGAGGACCCGTACATCCGACAGGCTGCCGTACGACGCTGTGTCTCTGTCGAGCCATTCGCCGGAGTATTCCGTCCCCGATCTGTCGTATGCCCAGGAGATGCATTTGACCGACGCGCCGTTCTTTTTTTCTCTGTACCTGTTGTACTGTATGTCGATGACGTCGCCGGGGGCTCCGTCGAAACCTTCGCAGACGACGCTCACGGTGAAGCCGTCGTCCTTTTCGTTGACGTCGGGAACGACCGTCAGCCTGTCGCCGTCGGCCTCGCTCACGGTCGCCCTGAAGCTCCGCTGATAACCGTTGTAATTCCTGCCGCAGCCGGCAAGCGCCGACATCACCGTGAAGAGCGCCGCAGCGGCCGCCGCAAGGCGTACCGACCTTTGTTTTCTTCTCATTTTGCAGACCTGTCCTGATATAGTCTTTTCACTCTCCCGCCCCGGAGGCGGTATTGCCTTAAACTTTTTTCTTAAGATGTATTCGGCCGGACGCGACGTTTCTGTCACATTTCACACATTGTTCGGAAATGATCCGCGGGCACGTCACATTACGGCCGCGGCCGCCTGTCTCAGAATCTCAGCACCGCGCCGTCTTCGGTATATTCGACGGCATCGGTGTCGGTCATGACGCTGTCGACTGCCGCAAAATAATCCTCCTTCGAGGCGAACTCCGGCTTCGACTCCGATATGATCCTTACCGCCGCCCCGGCTCCGCCCTCGAGCAGCCGGTGCGCCAGCACGAGCTGGTATTCGGCCGAGAAGAGCACCGCGCTCTCAGGATCGACGATCCGGTAGTCGGCCCCGTGTCCCTTTCCGGCGGCGCCTGAAACGTACGGATGTATCGCGGGCATGACGGACATGATGTCGCCCATGTCGGAGCAGCCGCCCCCCGTATCCCGCGACGTCTTCACGAGTTCGGGCTCGGTGCACATCAGCGCCGTCTCCTCGGCGAACTGCAACAGGGCCTCGTCGTTGCAGACCGGATAGTAGCCCGGCCGGTCGGATACCGTGACCTTCGCACCCATGGCCGCCGCTCCGGCGGCATATGCGCGGCTCACTTCCCTTCCGACCGACTTTATGGTGTCGAAGGAGGCCGCGCGCACCTGCGTCTCGAGCGTGACCGACGAGGGTATCGCGTTGACCATCTGTCCGCCGTTCGTGATGATCGAGTGGATGCGGACGTATTTGCCGTCGGTGTATTTCTCGCGCAGCGCGTTGACCGCGCCGAGGCCGAGATTCGCCGCGTAAAGCGCGTTGATCCCCTTTCCCGGGGAGGCTCCCGCATGGGCCGCGCGTCCGGTGAAGGTGACTGTTTTGCTTATGCAGCCGTTGCTGTATTTTTTCGTGAACACCCTGCGCGACGGTCCGCCCGTCGTGTGGACCATGAAGGCGAGATCGCAGCCGTCGAGCAGTCCCCTGTGCATGAATTCGACCTTGCCGCCCATGTATTTTATGACGCCCTTCCTCCGGAGCTCCTCCCTGTATCCGAGGTCGAGCAGCTCCTCGGCCGGCACCGCGCAGAGCCGGATACGGCCCGACATCCCGTCGAGCGCCCCTTCCTCCTTCAGCGCCGCCGCGACGCCCAGGAGCGCGGCCGACTGGCAGTTGTGCCCGCAGGCGTGGACGGCTCCGGTCACCGGGTCGGAATCGGGGTGTTCGGCGCACACGACGGCGTCGAGCTCGCCGAAGATAAGCAGAGTCGGCCCCGGACGCCCGGTATCTATATCGACGGTAAAGCCGGGGATGTCGCCGGCCTTTTTCAGTCTGTATCCGAGTTTTTCGTACTCCTTCTCGAGGAACGACGACGTCTTCCACTCCTTGAAACCGAGCTCGGGATTCTCTCTGATGTACCTCTCCGCTCCGAGCAGCAGGTCTCTGTGTCTTTCCACATATGCTTCGTACTTTCCGAATAGTTCGCTTCTCATTATACTGTATCCTGTGATCCTTTCCCTGCGCTTTACTCTTTCCGCTCCGCCGGGATCCGCCTGGCTTCGCCTGGCTTCGCCAGGCGATGCCCGCTCGCGCCCGCGCGCGTTAATCATCATATATATAACCGATTATATTTTACCACAAACGTGCTGAAATGTCCATAGGGAATATCGTTCCGGCGGTGCGGCGGCCTGTCCGGCAGCCTGAACGGCAGACGGTACGGCAGATGTAAAAGCCGGGCGGCATCTGTCGCCCGGCTTTTACCGGTGTTTTCCTGTTATCTGTTCGCGTCAGATCCTGGCGACGCCGGTCTCGTGAGCCGCTTTGATGACGGCGGCGGAGACGACCTTGGCGACGTCCTTGTTCAGGGCCGACGG
>CADCPG010000248.1 GCA_902803255.1 uncultured Ruminococcus sp.
CGAGCGCAATCCTCTGATCCTCGCGAGGCGGGCGTACGACTGGGTCACCCGGAACGTCGTATACTCGTATATGCGGGAGTATCTTGCGATCGACAATATAGTCGAATACGCCCTGCTCAACCGCCGGGGCGACTGCGGCGTCCAGGCGCTGCTCTTCATCACGCTCTGCCGCGCGATGGGGGTGCCTGCGCGGTGGCAGTCGGGGAGCCACGTGAAGCCCGATTCGATCGGAAGTCACGACTGGGCACAGTTCTATGTCGCCCCGTGGGGCTGGCTCTGGGCCGATCCGTCATTCGGCGGAGGGGCGCTGCGAGACGGCGACGAGCTTCTGTGGAACCATTACTTCGGCAATCTCGACGTCTTCAGGCAGATCAACTGCACCGAATTCCAGGCGGCTTTCGATCCGCCGAAGAAATACCTCAGGTGCGACCCCTACGACGATCAGAGCGGCGAGGCCGAGTTCGTCAACCGCGGCCTCGGCTTTGGCGATCTGGATAAGAGCCGCCGCGTGATCGGGTTCGAGGAACTGATTTGAGCGGCTGCGTGATAGCGGTCGACGGCGGAGGGAGCGGAACTTCCGCGGTGCTGCTGCGGAGCGGATGCCCCGTTGCCTTCGCGGAAGGCGGACCGTCGAACCCGAACGACATAGGCGAAGACGCGGCCGCGGAGACTGTAGCCTCCCTCTGCCGCGAACTGCTGCGGAAGGCGGGAGAGAGCCGTCCGTCGGCGGTATACGCCGGAATCTCCGGGATCCTCGGGCACGAGGAATATATGGCGTCGAGGCTCCGGGCGGAGTTTTCCTGCCCCGTCTCGGCGGTCAGCGACATAAACAATCTGTTCGGATTTCTGCCGGGTGACGGCGATGCCGCCGCGCTCGTGTGCGGATCCGGCTGCGTCTGCTTCCTTCGCAGGGGCGGTGAGCTCATCCGCATAGGCGGCTGGGGATATCTCGTCGACGGGATCTGCGGTGGCGGCTTCGCGATAGGACGGAGCGGCCTCGAGGCCGCATTCCGGGCGGCCGACGGAAGAGGAGGACCGACTGGACTTTCCGCAGCGGCTGAGGAATACCTCGGCGTCCCCGCCGACGGCCCGGCCGCGACGCGCGTGATATACGCGGGCGGGAAGCCGCTCGTCGCGGGTTTCGCGACGTACGTTATAAAGACGGCAGAGAGCGACGCCGCGGCGAGATCGATAGTGGCAGCCGCGGCCGACGGCGCCGCCGAAATGGCGGCGGCGGCCGGAAAGGCCGCCGGGAGATCGGTCGACTGCGTATGCGGAGGCGGTCTGTTCCGCGAACCGCTCTTCAGGGTGGATTTCGTATCGTCGCTCGAGAAAAGATGTCCTTCGGTGCGGCCGGTGTTCCCCGGAGCGCCTCAGCTGGCCGGAGCGGCCGCGGCGGCGCTGAGATTCGCGGGGCAGCCGGTACCCGACGGTCTGCCGGAAAGATTCTGACCGCAGGCCGGAACAGAAAAGGCCCGCAGAGCCGGGTGAGAGAGTTATGAAGAGGAGAGAAGGAACGCGCATGTCCGCAACGGTAAAGAAAAAAGAGGCTGAAAGACCCGACTACATGGCAAAGATCGGGCCCGTAATGAAAGAGGCGGGGAACATCATCCTCTCGGCCCACGACCCGGAGGCTCCCGGCTGCCTGCACGTCAAGCCCGGCACGCAGAACTTCGCGACCGAATACGACGTCGCGGTGCAGGATTTCATTGAAGAGCGGCTGGCGGGGGAATTCCCCGACGCCCTGTTCGTGGCCGAGGAGGCCGACGACAACGTGTTCTCGTCGGTGAACAGACGTCTGTGCTTCATCATAGATCCGATCGACGGCACGAACTGCTTTATCCACGACTGCCGGATGTCGTGCATCTCGATCGCGGCGGTGTCGCTCGGGAAGACGGTCTTCGGAGCCGTATACAACCCGTATACCGGGCAGCTGTTCCACGCCGAGCCCGGCCGCGGCGCGTATATGAACGGGAAGAGGATACACGTTTCGGAGCGGCCGTTCGGGATGGCCATGGCAGTGTTCGGCCCCTGCCCCTACTACAAGGACACGCTGGCCGTCAAGTCGTTCGATATGGCGCGCGAGGTCTTCTGCCGCTGCGTCGACATACACCGCACCGGTTCCGCGGCGATCGACATCTGCTCGGTGGCGTCGGGCTCGTGCGACATCTTCTTCGAACTGATACTGCAGCCGTGGGACGTCGCCGCGGGGAAGCTGATCGTCGAGGAGGCCGGCGGGATCATATCCGCCGCCGACGGCAGTCCGCTGCCCGTAGACCGGCCGTCGTCGGTGATCTGCGGCACTCCGTCGACATATCCTGAGCTTCTGGAGATCGCGAAAAAGTATGTCTGATCACGCCGGCGGGAGCGCCGGCAGTCCGTGCGTTCAGCCGCGGATAACCGACAAAAAAACAGGCACAGCCGGCAAGACTGTGCCTGTTTTGCGGTACGACGGGCATGCCGTCGGTCTGTGGTGAAAGTCCACAAGGGGCGTAGTTGCCGACGAACCCCAAAGCGACTCCCAAGGTTTAC
>CADCPG010000249.1 GCA_902803255.1 uncultured Ruminococcus sp.
GACGGCTCACCGTATCTCTTTCGCGACGAGCCTCACGATCTCGTCAAAGATCATGCCGTTCGCGTCCGAAGGCGAGAGCGTCGCTATGTTCCTCCCCATCTGCTCGGCAAAGCCGGGGACCGAGAAGATCTTGTCCACCTGATCCGGTATCAGCCCTTCGGAGAGGTCCTTTTCCTCGGTCAGGATCGCGCCTCCGCTCTTTTCAAGCACCCTCGCGTTCTTGTACTGCTGATTGTCGGTGACGTTGGGCGAGGGAATGAGAAGGGCCCCTCTGCCCGCTCTCGACAGCTCGGAGCAGGTTATCGCTCCCGAGCGGCTGATCACCAGGTCCGCCGCCGCCAGCTGCAGAGGCATGTCGTAGATGTATTTTACGAGTTCGATGTTCGTGTATCTGTCGAAACCGCCCGAGTAGTACCTGTCGCAGCACTCCTCGAAGTGAGCGGCTCCCGTCGCGTGTATGTAGTGGACGTCGGGATGGCAGGAGACGTATTTCTCCATCAGCTCGAAGGCCACGCTGTTGAGCGTGTCGGCCCCCAGGCTCCCGCCGAACGAGAGGAGGTAGCGGCTGTATCTGCCTTCGGTGCCGAGCTTCTTTCTCGCCTCTTCCCTGCCGATCCTTCCGATCTCGCCCGACAGCGGACATCCGACGTGCATTATCTTATCACGCGCCGCGCTGCCGAGCGCCTCGGCGGTGACGGCGAAGTTGATGAAGATGCGGTCGACGTACGGAATGAGCTTTCTCACGGTGAGCCCGGGGACGGCGTTGGCCTCGTGGACCGCGGTCGGCACTCCGAGCTTTGACGCCGCCACGATCACCGGCCAGCAGACGTATCCGCCGGTCCCGACGACTATGTCGGGTTTGAATTCCTTTATTATCTTCCGCGCCTTTACCGGCGATACGAGCGCCAGCCAGGCGGCGCGGATGTTCTTCAGCGACAGTTTGCGTTCGAATCCGCGTACGTTCACATGGTAGAGTTTGTACCCGGCTCTGGGGACGAGCGTGTTCTCAAGCCCTCTCGGAGTGCCCGCGAAAGCGATCTCGGCGCCGGGAATATTGCGTTTTATCGTCTCGGCGACAGCCAGAGCGGGATTCACGTGCCCGCCGGTGCCGCCTCCGGTCATCAGTACCCTCATTGCTTTTCCTTTGCAGCTTTCGTTTTTCCGTGAGAGCCGCGGTACCCGCGGCGCGCGGCCGTCCGGGACGCCGGCCGTTTTTAAGGTTCGCAGTATCTGGAGAGCCCGAGCAGCAGGCCTGCGTCGACCATCTGCATGAGCGTCGCGCTTCCGCCGCTGCTGAAGAAGGGCAGCGACACGCCGGTGTTCGGGGCGATCCCGGTCACGACGAGTATGTTGAGCGCCACGTGCAGCCCCAGCTTGCACGTCAGTCCGAGGATCATGAGAGATACGTATTTATCCCTGCAGCGGAGGCCCAGCAGAAGGCCCCGCAGTATGAGCGCCAGAAAGAGCAGCATTATCGCGACCGCCCCGAAGAATCCGAGCTCCTCGCACACCACGGTGAATATGAAGTCGTTCGTGACTTCCGAGACGTATCCGTATTTGAGTTTGGACTCACCGAAACCCCGTCCGAAGAGACCGCCGCTGCCGATCGCGTAGATGCCCTGCGTGGTCTGCCAGTCGGAACCGGCGGTATCGGCGCCGCGGTGCAGCCAGCTCTCGATCCTCTTGCGGGTGTAGTCCACCGAAACGGCGACGAGGTATCCGCCGGCGCCGATCGGAATGAGACTCAGAAACCAGTAGAGCGGCGTGCCGGCGAAGAATATCATCACCATGCCGATGGCCATCATTATGACGGTCCCCGAGAGATGCTTTTCGAGCATCACGAGCAGGCAGAAGACGCCGGTCACGGCGAGCGGTATGACGAATCCGAACAGGGCCCTTTTCCAGAACCCGCTCTTTCCCGGGTCGCGCTCGTCCGACGTTACGCTGAAATAAAGCGCAAGCGTCATGATGAGCACCGTCTTCGCCATCTCAGACGGCTGGAACTGAAGCGGCCCCAGTACCATCCAGCGGCGCGCCACGCCGTCGGCCACGCCGATGGCGAGCACCGCGGCGAGCAGCAGAAGGCTCACAGGAAGGACGAAATACGTTACCCTGCGGCTGAGCGCGGGGGTGACGAAAAGGATGCAGCCCGCGAAGGCCGCGCCTCCTATCAGCAGATGAATTATGTGGGACCTTACCGTTCCCGACAGTTCCTCGCCAGCAGTCTCCGCGTAGGCGCTGCTCGCGCTGAAGAGCATTATCGTGCCGACGAGTATCAGTATCAGGCAGAGGATGAAATAGACCGCGTCGGGCCGGCTCCGGACCAGAACCGGGCGACTCCTCCCGGTATTTGTCAGAGCCCCATCCATGCCGCCGCGCACCCGAGCAGGGTCACCGCTCCGAAGACAGTGACTATTTTGACCTCGCTCCAGCCGCATTTCTCAAAATGATGGTGGATGGGGGCCATCTTGAACAGCCGTTTTCCGCGGGTGATCTTGAACCATCCGACCTGAAGGATGTCGGACATCACCTCGGCAAGGTATATCACGCCGGCGGGGAGCAGGATCAGCGGCTCTCCGACCGCGAACGCGAGGCCGGTCACGGCTCCTCCGAGGAAGAGGGATCCGGTGTCGCCCATAAATATCCTGGCGGGATAGAAGTTATATACGAGGAATCCGGCGCAGCCTCCGGCGACGCAGCCGGCGAAGACGGCGACTCCGGCGTCGCAGGCCCTGACGGCCGCCGCGGCGAAGAATATGCCGACGATCCCCGTCACGGTGCCGGCGAGTCCGTCGATGCCGTCGGTCAGATTGACGGCGTTGACGAATCCGACGCCTATGAACACGTAAACGACATAGCTGAAGAAGCCGAGATCGAGCACGGCGCCGGTATAGGGCAGCGGTATACCGGTGCCGACGGTGCCGGTAAAGGCCAGGCCCGCGACGTAAAGGGCGGCGACGGCGACCTGGAGCAGGAATTTCTGCCAGGCCTTAAAGCCCTGATTCTGTTTCTTTATGAGCTTGGTGTAGTCGTCGAAAAAGCCTATCAGCGCGTTGAACAGCGCGAAAGCCATGCCGAGGAGTACCGGCATGAAGCTGTCGGTCTCGCCCTTCGCGGCAAACACGGCGAAGGCGGCGGCCATAACGGCAAACGACGCCGCGATGAAGGAGAGACCTCCCATTATAGGGGTGCCTTCCTTGCCCTTGTGCCAGCGGGGACCTATGTCGTATATCTTCTGCCCCACCTTGTGGCTCTTGAGGACAGGGATGAGAAATCTCAGTATGACCGCCGTCGCGGCAAAAACGATCAGGGCGGAGCCCGCTGCGGCGAGCAGCGTCATTCCCCGGCCGGCGACGGAAACGGAAGTCGATGACGTGGATGTCAGCATGAAGGCTCCCCCTTTGAGAGCAGTTCGGTCAGCGCGGCTGCGGCGCGTTCGGCACCGACGGCCCGGCTGGCCTTTATCAATACCGTGTCGCCCGGACGGATGATCTCCGCCAGCGCGGACGCGGCCGCGGCCGCGTCGTTCCTGTCGGGAAATTCTATTATGTCGCACCCGCCCTCCGCAGCGGCGGATCTTGCGCCGTCCGCGATATCGGACGCGAGGCTGCCGAGAGTCACGATGACGTCGGTCCCGTGCGACGCGAAAAAGGCTCCGACGTCCCGGTGCATGGCGCGGGAATCGCTCCCCAGCTCGTACATGTCGCCGAGGAGGGCGATCTTCCTTCCCTTTCTCTTCCCCGCCCGCGCTCCTCCGGCGCCGTCGCCGCAGAGGAGCAGGCAGGCCGCCTTCATTGATTCGGGCGAGGCGTTGTAGCAGTCGTTTATGAGAGTCACGCCGCCGGTGACGGTGATCTGCTGGCGCATCCCCACCGGGCGGTATGAGGCAAGGCCGCGGCGGATCGTGTCGCCGTCAAGGCCGAAATGCGACCCCATGGCACACGCGATCAGTGCGTTGCCGACGTTGTGACGTCCGGGGACGGCGAGGTGAAGGCCGTTTATCACGCTGCCGTCGGGCAGCATCATGTCGAACGACAGCCCGGCTTCGCCGAGCCCTCCGTCGACATTCCCGGTATTTCTGACGTTAATCGCGGTGTAATCGGCCCTTTTTCCGTCTCCGGCAGACTCGCGCACGGCAAATCCCCGCGCGCGCGGGTCCGACTCGAGAGTCGCTGCGAAGAGCGGCTCGTCGGCCGGGAGCAGGAGGAGGCCGCCCCGGGAAAGTCCGTCTTTTACCGACAGTTTTTCGGCCGCGAGCTTCCCGCGGCTTCCTATATGTTCGAGATGCGAGCTTCCGAGCACGGTCACCGCCGCGGCCTCGGGCCCGCATATCTTCGACATCGACGAGATCTCGCCCGGCTCCTCGAGTCCCATCTCGAAGATCCCGGTACCGGCTCCTTCGGGGGCCGCGAGCAGCGAGAGAGGCATGCCGATCGGGGTGTTGAGGTTGCCTTCGCTCGCGTATACGCCGGAGAGCCCCTCAGACAGGACCGCGCGGCACATCTCCTTGGTGGAAGTCTTTCCGACCGAACCGGTCACCGCGACGCGACGCGGGCAGTTGCCGCGGGAATACGCGGCCGCGAGCCGTCCCAGGGCGGAGACGGTGCTGTCGGCAAAGATCAGCGCCATGCCGCTCTTTTCGGGGATCATGGTCTCGCTTCCGGCTTCGGGGAGCCTGTCGATGAGCGCGGCGGAAGCCCCCGCCGAGGCGGCGGCCGCGAGATATCTGTGTCCGTCGGTTCGGGCTCCGCGGACGGCGAGAAAAAGGCTGCCCTCCCTCGCATCCCTGGAGTCGACGCAGACAGAAGAGACCGGAGAGCCGGTCTTCCCTTCGCGTATGATCTTTCCGCCGCACATCCGGGCGATCTGCCCTGGCGTGAGGCTGTTTCTTCCGAGTTTGATGAGCATCTGGGTCAAAAAGTGCGGCCGGGTCCTTATTGCCGCTGCGGTCTCGAATGCACAGAGGGGGTCCGGGACCCGGCCGGGGGAAGATCCGTTCCGGCATCTGCCGGCGCGGACCGTGGTTGACTTGAATAACGCCGCGACGTCAGTCGTCGGCCACCGCCATATACCTGAACGTCACTTCGACGACGTCTCCGGCGGTCGCGAGCGTTCCGGCGGCGGGCGACTGGCTGAACACGACGGCGCCGCTGCCGGTCTCGTAGTTCGTCGTGCCGTTTATCCTGATGTTCAGTCCGGCACTGATCAGCTGCTGCCTTGCGGCGGCCGCCGAGATCCCTGCGACGTTCGGTATAACGATGTTGTTCTCGGGAGCGTTGTCGCCCACGTAGAGCACGACGGTCCCGCTGTCCTTCTGGAGTTTCGTGCCGGCTGCCGGCACCTGGGCGGTGACCATGGTACCCACGCCCACCGTACGGCTCTTCACGCCGAGTTTCTCTATCGCCTCGACGGCGTCGTAGGATACGCGCCCCGTGTAGTTCCCGACCTCCACCGTGAGCTTTGCGCTCTCGGCCGCGGTGTATACCGGCTCGACGCCGAGCGACGGCAGTATCTCGGAAAGCGCCGCCGAAACGTAGGGCGCCGCGACGGTGCTCCCGTATATGACGCCCTTGGTGGGGGCGTCGACGATTATTATCATGGCGATCTCGGGGTCGTCGGACGGAGCGAAGGCCATGCATGAGCAGATCTTCATCTCCTCGTCGGCCTCGCCGACCTTTTCCGAGGTTCCCGTCTTGGCGGCGACTCTGTATCCGGCGACATAGGCGTTTCTCGAACCGCCGTTGCCGGCGACGCCGTCGGCCAGGATGCCGGCGACCGTCCTGCTGACGCTGCCGCTTATCACCTGCTTCACCGTCTCGGGGGTGTGCGAGGAAACGACGTTGCCGTCGGAATCGGTGATATAGTCGACTATGTACGGCTTGATGAGGTAGCCGCCGTTGGCTATCGAAACGAGCGACGTGAGATGCCTTATCGGGCTGACCTTGAAGTTCTGCCCGAAGGCGCACATCGCGAGGTTTATCTTAGTGAATTCATCGCGCGACCAGAACAGCGTCCCGCCCTCTCCGGGGAGGTCGATCCCGCTCTTCCGGAAGTATCCGAAATTCTCGAAGTAATCGTAGAAGGTGCTCCCGCCTATCTTGACGCCGAGCTGGATGAACCAGGGGTTGCAGGACTGCTGCAGGCCTTCGGCAAATGTGAGGTTGCCGTGGCCGTATATGTTGGAGCAGTGCACGCGACGGTCCTCGACGACTATCGAGCCGGTGCAGGTGAACCTGTCGGAGAGCCGCACCGACGAACTGTCGAGCGCGATGGCGGAGGTTATGACCTTGAATGTCGAACCGGGAATGTAGGTGTAGCTGACGGCCATGTTCGACCACATCTTCTCGAGCAGCTCCGCCCTGAGCGAGCCGTACTGCGGGAGATCCTCGGCGAGGCCGGAGTCCGCAAGCTTCGCAGCGTATTCGCTGTCGAGAGTCCAGGCGTCGTTGCAGTCGAAATCGGGGTAGGTGGCCATCGCGAGGACCGCGCCCGTCCTGACGTTCATGACGATCCCGCAGGCGCCCTCGAGAGAACCGGTCTCGTAGTATGTCTTCTTCAGCTGCTCCTCGAGGATCGACTGGACCTTGATGTCGATCGTCGTGTGAAGGCTGCAGCCGTCCTCGGCCGGGATGAAGCTGCCGTAGTCGTAGCCTATCTCCTTGCCGAGGCTGTCGAGCTCGGTGACGTACCTGCCGTCGCTGCCCGACAGTTCTTCGTTGTAGTATAGTTCGAGTCCGTAGAGGCCGTTCCCCTCTGTCCCGGTGAATCCGAGCAGATGTGACGCGAGACCTCCGTAAACGTAGTTCCGCTCGGCGACGGTCCCGAGGTGTATCATCCCTCCGAATCCGTTCTCCGAACGGAAGGCGGCGACCCTGTCGGCCGTCTCGCGGTCGGCCGCCTTCAGCACGGTGGCGTCCATGCTGCCGACGCGTCCGGTCATCTCGAGAACAGTCTCGTATTCGACGCCGGTTATCTCGGAAAGACCTCGGCTTATGATCTCGGCGGCGTCGAGCAGCGGGCTCGACGCGGCTTCGGTGAGTTCCTTCTCGGCGTCGGCGAGCGCCTTCTCGGCCTTTTCAATGTCGGATACTCCGCTTTTTTTGTTCTGTTTCAGTGCGCGGAGGGCGCCGTCGGCGTCTTTTACGGCCTGCGCGGCCGCTTCGAGCCTTTCGTGCGCCTTTTCCTGCCCGTTTATCACCGCCTGAGGCTCGATGAACACGCGGTATTTCGTTATGTCGGTGGCGAGAAGCTCGCCTCCCGAAGAATAGATGCTCCCGCGGCGGGCGCTCACCGTCCGCTCGGTGGTCATCTGATCGGCGACTTTCCTTTTATAATAGTCGGAATAGCGCCCCTGCATGGCGAAAAGGTGTATCCCGAGGAAGATGAAGACCGCGGCGAACGCCGCGGCGGCGATACCGATCCTGATCCTGAATACGGTCTCGGGAGCCGGGCCGCCGCGTTTCAATTCTCTCCTCTGAGTCCGAGCGCGGAGAGCAGCGCCGGCATGATGCCTCGGCTGCCCGTGTTCTCGACGTTGACCACGCTGTCGGCGGGATTGATCCTGATCATATTGTATACGCTCTTGTCGAGCTCTATCATTCCGTACTTCTCGACCGCCGTCCTCTCGAGCAGGAAGAGGTCGTTCTTCTTCTCAAGCTCGATGCGGAGGGTTGATATCTCGGCCTCGCGCGCCCTGATCTCGCTCTCTATCTTGGCCAGTTTCGTTGCCTCGCTGTGCTTGAGCACACTGAGCGTGATGGGAAGGGCCAGCACGAAGGCAAAGACGAGGACCATCGCCACGGCGGCGAAGAACCCGTTGGACGCCCTGTATCCGCCGCCGGCTCTGACCGAACGGTCGGCCCTGACGCTCTCGCGGAACATCTCGGACAGTCTGCCCTTTTTCCTCCGCGCTCCCGAGACTATCATCTCGGTCTCGCTCTCGCCCGAATAATACGTCATCCCGCTGCGTTCGCCTGTTATGAGGCTCCCGCCTCCGTAAACGGCCTCGCGGCGGCCTCCCGTCGCGCCTCTGTCGCCGACGCCCCTGGCGTCGCGGATCTCATAGGCGTGCGCGGGTCTCGCGTCGGTCGAGATGCGCTGAGAGTATACCTCGCGCGACAGCTCGGCGACGGCCCTTCCGCGCGGGCTTTCCCTGCGGCGCTCCTCGTCGGCCCTGAGCCGGCGGAGATCGTCGACGGTCATGAAGCTTCTTCCGCCCTCGATCCCGCTGCGGTATCTGTTCGAAAAATCGTTCTTCAGTATATCTTCGTAGATGTAGCTGCCGGGATTCTCGAGCCTCGAGCGCAGTTCGCGGCGCTCCTGCTCGGCCTCCTCGCTTCTGGCTCCGCCCGCGAGTCCCCTGCCGGCGAAAGCCCCGGTGAGAATACCCATGGCGCCGTCCGCAGTGTCTATGCAGTTGTTTCTTACGGTGTCATTCATCGTATCCGACCGTCCTTTGCATGCCTCGCGCCGTACCTCAGGGTGATACCCCGGGGGTCAGCGACGCCGTGCCGTCGAGTTTTTCGACCGTCCGCAGCTTCGCGCTGTGCGAACGGCTGTTGGTCCTTATCTCTTCGGGCGAAGGCAGGACCGGCTTCCGTCCGACAAGTTTTATCACAGGTCTGCGTCCGCATACGCAGACGGGAAAATCCCTGGGGCATACGCATCCCGACGACAGCGACGCGAAGGTCTCCTTCACCGCCCGGTCCTCGACCGAGTGGAAGGTGATCACGCATCCCCGTCCGCCCGGCCGGAGCAGGTCTACCGCTCCTCTCAGGGCTCCGGGTATGAGCGCTATCTCGCCGTTCACCTCGATACGGATGGCCTGGAAGGTACGCATCGCGGGGTGGTGCTTCTGCGAGCGCCCTCCGTCCGGCAGGGCTCCGGTGATTATATCGCGGAGCTCGAAGGTGGTCTCGACCGGCTTCGTCTCCCTCGCCCGGCAGATCGCTTCGGCGATCCTCGCGGCGTATTTCTCCTCTCCCCAGTCGGACAGGATCCGCCGGAGCTCAGAGACTCCGTAGCCGTTGACGATGTCGCGGGCGTCGGGACCGTCTCCCGACGCGCCCTCCATCTTCATCGAAAGGGTGGCGTCGTGCATATAGGAAAAACCGCGTTCGGGGTTGTCGAGCTGGTACGACGAAACGCCGAGATCGAGAAGGAATCCGTCGGCTTCGGTGAACCCGAGACTTGCGCATATCTCCTTCATGTCGGCGAAATTGCCGCGCACGCAGACCGCGCGCGTGCCGAAACGGCGAAGACGCTCGCCGGCGGCGGCCACGGCCTCGGGGTCGCGGTCGATAGCGACGAGCCTGCCCTTCTCCGACAGCCTCGAGGCGATGAGGGAGGAGTGCCCCCCGCCGCCAGCGGTGCCGTCGATATATGTGCCGTCGGGCTTAATGGCAAGCCCGGCGATCACCTCCTCCGGCATGACCGGAGTGTGCGAAAAATCAGACATCAGCGTTCTCGGCGGCCGCGCGAAGAACTTCGGCGTCGAAGGAGGGCGAGCTGCCAAGCTTTTCGTATTCCTCCGACGACCAGATCTCCGCGTTCTGACCGCAGCCGATGATCACGACGGTCCCGGAAAGACCCGCGTATGCGACAAGGTCAGCGTTCAGCGTCACCCTGCCCTGGGAATCGGGCACGAAGGTGTCGCCCATGCGGTTGAAGAA
>CADCPG010000250.1 GCA_902803255.1 uncultured Ruminococcus sp.
TAGATAACAGATATTATAGTACTTCCGGCGGACGATGTCAAGAATAATTTTAGGAAAGGTGGCGCCCGGACGCCGCGGAAGCCGGTGTTTATTATGACCTTCGGACCTGATTTGAAAACTCCCCCGGCCGAGCGCGGCCGGGGGCCGGCCGCGGCTCGTGAAATACCACTTCGGGCTCGGCGCCGGCCGGGAAAACTTCGAGCGGGTCTGAGCGCGCGACCGATATAAAGACCCGGGACTGCTTCCCTGCTGGGAGCCGTCCCGGGTCTTTTTTTATTCTTCATTTATTCGTGTCTACGATTATGTAGTTGTAAGAGTAGCCCGACCACATCACAAATACTCCGTCGCCCGACGCGGCGACATATTCCGCGATCGCGGGGACGCTCTTGGTCCTTCCGTCCGCAGTCCGGAAGAAGGTCCTGAAACCGCCTCCCGCGTCACGGGCGGTGAAGACAGTGCAGTCGCCGTATTCCATCACGATGTCAAAGACGGTATATCCGGACGGCGCGCTCACCTTCGAAGCCGGCGTCAGCACCTCGCCCTCCTTCACGAAGTGCCGGTGAGTGACCACCTCGGCATCGGTGTTTACTCCGCCTGCGTAACCCTCCATATGCTGCTTGCTCATCATCGTCACTCCGCCATCCTCCGGCAGCATCGACCAGGTCTGGATATCAGCCAGGAACTCCGAGACCTGTTTCGCCGTCAGAGCATCAATGACATACACTTTGTCTCCGGCACGGATGTAGACGAGTCCTGCGGGGACGTCCGCGGCTACGCTCATAACATCGGTGTGATCAATACTGTCGGCAAGCGTTTCAAGGGCGGGGATCCTTTCGGTGCTGCCGTCTTTCAGATTCAGCCTGAATGGAGACGAATACCTGACAGCAACATACAGGTATTCTCCGCAGAATGCCATCTCCATATCCAGGGCTCCGGGATCGAAGAGTCCCGACGATCCGTCGATCCTCTCCGTGACCTGGAGCGTGCTCAGATCATAGACCAGGATCTGCGATTTGTCATTTTCACGGAAGAGCGTCGCGGCGACACCGTTCCCGACGGCGCGGCAGCTTCCCTTCAGTTCTCCGACCGAGGCTCCGGTCCCAATGTCGATAACGGCGCACCGGTTCCCGCTGTCCACGACGAATCTGTCGTATCCCGGGCAGGTGTAAACTCCGCATCCGGTGACGAACCACATTCCGTCATCCAGCACCTTCAGCGAAACGCCGGTCGTACCCAGATTCGAGTTCTTTCGGGTCTCTTTGGTCTTGTTCAGAGCGGATTCAAAATTTTTGGCGACCTTCATCCGCTCTTCAAAGGACGCAGTGTATTCTCTCATCAGCGAGGGATCGCCGGCGCAGCCGAAGACGACTTTCACGTTTTTCAGCAGGACCTCCCTGTCCGCGATATCGATCGCCTTCCACTCGGCCTCTGTCCCGCAGAACAGGATCACCTCGAGGGATGTCGACGAGAAGGCCCCCTCGCCTATCGACTCGACCCCGGGATACATCATGACAACGCGGAGATCCGACACCCCGGCGAATGCCCGGGCACCCACATTTTTCACGTTGGGCCCCAGATACGCCGCACCGACACATGTGGTCACCAGACCGTCGAACAGGCGCCCGTCGGCCATTCTCACCGGAAGGTCCTCATACTTGAGAAAGGCTCCGATATCCAGGACCCGCATGACCGTCTTCCTGGTTTCGCTGTCGTATCCGGGTACAAACCCTATCGACTCCAGCAGGTATTCGCTGTCCTTTTTGCGGTAGACATACTCCTGCCCGTCAAATCTCAGCCATTCCCTGCCGCAGTTGAGGCAGGTGTTCCGCGAGATGTATGCCGAGGTTCCGGGAGTCTGAAGGCTCTGCGCTTCTCCGGCGGAGGAGTAGCCGCCGTCGTACACATGTTCTCTGTACCGTCCCGTCGTCGTTTTTATCACGAGCCCGCAGTCGGAACAGGTTTCAAGGGAGTAGATCTCCTCTTCGCATTCTATGCGCGGCGTCGTGTTCCTCCAGTGGTGGATCGTCATCGAACTTCCGTTCATCGACGCCTTGTGGAAACCGGTCAGATCCATCCCGTCGACCGATGCCGCCGGATAGATCTTCGCGGATTCTCCGTCAAACACCAGAATAAACCACAGGGCGCTCTCTTTGTCGTTTAGGTAAACATATGAGCTCTCGGCAGTGATTGCCGTACGTCCGAGGTTGTTGAGGTACGCGGTATAGGCTCCCAGGATCTCTTTCGCCCGTTTTTCCGTCTTCGTCTTCGAATCTACGGCATACCCGTCTGTCGTATAGA
>CADCPG010000251.1 GCA_902803255.1 uncultured Ruminococcus sp.
GAGAGCTTTCTTTACGGCGTCGATCTGCGTCGCGTAGGCCGAAGCGGTCCCGGCGTCGAGACCGTCGAAGGCCTCAAGGATCATGTCGCGGCGCTTGCTCGCAAGCGTTTGTCCGACTTCGAGAGTCTCGAGTCCGAACTCGGCGCGTTTGCGGGTGATTTCCTTATTAATAATAGTGATGTAGCTCAGCAGTTCGGAGACAGGCTCGGCGCCGTCGTTGTAGGCGGAGAGGAAGGCGAACTTGGTGTAACGTCCGATGATGTAGGAACCGGGATAGTTCGGGATCGAAGCCAGATTCTGGAACTGCGATATCAGAGCCGATCTTTCCTTGTTGGTCCAGGGCATCGTTTCGAGCGCGGTGATGTTCGCCGTGCCGTGCTTGGCCGAGTCGCCAAGGATCGCTATCATCTCGTTGGAGTAGTCGACCTGGCAGTCTTTACCGACATGCCACTTGAGGAACTTCCATGTGCCCTCTTCATCGTCGCATCCGTTGACCATTACGATCGCGGAGACCGTGGAGACCGATACGTTGTTGATATACTCTTCACCGGTATCCTTGTCCTTGAGAACGTATCCGGGGACCGGAACGAATTCCCAGGCTCCGCGAAGCTCGGTGGCGAAGACGATCAGGTGGTTGTAGGTGCCGTTGTATCCGGCGATACCGATCGGCATCTCGCCCGTTCTGAAGCGGTTGGTGAAATCGTATTTATAAGGGAAGGAATACATCGTGAACATATTGCACATCGTCTCGAAGGAGTCGAGCGCAAGGTTCGAGTCGAGGTTGATCCTCATGCCGCCGTCGGCGAAGAGGGTGCCGCCCATCTGATACAGGAAGATCTTGTAGTCGTTGGACAGACCGATCGTCATGTTGTTCTGGCTGAGGATGGTGGCGGCCTCCAGCAGGTCGTCCCATGTGTCGAGCGAAGTGATGCCGAGCTCGTACATGATATCCGAACGGATGAACATCATCGGGAAGGACTGTGTCTCGGGCAGTCCGTAGTAGTGCATCTCGTTCTTGGCGTCGGGGATACCGAGAACCAGCATCGCGGCTTCGTTGAACTGCGCGTTGGGATTCTTTACCGGTTTCCCGTCGTCGCCGTAGACCGTGTTGAAGTCCTCGTCGACCTTGTAGTAGAGCATATCGGTGAAGCCTTCGTAATTCTCGATGTCGAGCAGGGCTCCGCGGATAGCGTAGTTGATAACGTTGTCTTCACCGAGGCCGATGTACGCGTCGGGTCCCTGCCCCGCCAGGATCGAAGGAAGCAGAGTTCCTCCGGCGACGAGCTTGAGGTCGACGGTCACGCCGGTGGCCGGTGTGAAGTCGTTGTTGATCAGGTTCCTGATGACCTGAGCCTGGTCACGTCCGTAGGCGTTCCAGACCTGGATGGCGTCGCTGGCGTTGACGCTCTCTTCGGTGGCGCCCATGCGGTTGTAGTTCCTGAAGAAGGACTGGATGAAGCTCGAGAACTCGTGAGCGAAGGCCTGGAAGAAGTTGGCCTTGCCGCGCGGGAGCTTTTCGCCGGCGCCCTGAATGACGATAAAGTCGAACTGGAGCGGCTGAGTCTTGGCGTTCGACAGCCATGTGCCGAGGTTGCCTATGTAAGACTTCAGCTGCGTCATGTTGCGGGCGATCTCCTCTTCGGGATTGCGGCCCATCTTCTCGAGCAGCCACGACACCTTTTCAAGCGTCGCGACGTTCGAGGACTTGATTCCGGCGAGAGCGGTGAGCTCCTCGGAGATGGCCTGGACGCTGCCCGACTGTCTGATGATATTGATGACGGTGTCGGGCATCGCGGTCGAGAAGGAGTAGTCGCGGGATTCGTCGGGAGACGTACCGGTCAGCCTCAGGATGTTGAGGTAGGCGGCGTTGATCGTGTCGAGCGACGACTGTACCGAGCGGACTATATCGCCCATCGTTCCGAGGGCGACCTCGAAGCGGACGGTGTAGGTCACGCCGGCCTTGAAGAAGAATTCGCACTCCTCGTATTCGATCGAGGTGTTGCCCTTGGCGTCCTTGGTGACGGTGCCGAATCTGATCGGCAGCGCGTTCCAGTCGGAATCGTAGTTGAATCTCAGCTCGCGCGCCTCGTCGAAGGGGATGCCGTTGTAGTATCCCTTCTCTCCTTCGGCGACGCCGTCGCTGAAGATGTAGAGCACGCGGGACGAATACATGCCGTCATTGACATGCTGCCTGAATCTCGGAACTATCTGATACATACCGTCGGAGCTGACGCTGAAGCGGTATTCGACCCACTGCTGGGATACCTGCCACTTTTCGCCTCCGAGGGTGTTGAGGATGACCCTGTGAGTGTCGGTCGGGCTGTTGACACCGGACGACCTGTCCTCTATCGGATATATGGTGTTCGTCGAGGTGGCATAGGGATATTCGGCTTCGATCTTGACGACGTCGGTGCCCTTGGCCTCGCCGGCGTACTTCGA
>CADCPG010000252.1 GCA_902803255.1 uncultured Ruminococcus sp.
CGCATGGGCTTCACCGATGCCGGCGGGGGCAGATTCGAGGCCGATACCGGGAATTTCAAACCGCTTGACACCTTCATAACCCGCCGGGAGAACAGCTGACCGGACGAAACACACTCAAGGCTGCACTCACCGGGAGCCCGCTCCGCCGGAACCCGCGACACCCGCATTCCGCTCGGGGTGACCGCTCAGCCGGGGCCAGCGACACCCGCATTCCGCTCCGGATGACAGCTCCTCCGGATCCCGATATACCCGCATTCGCGCCGGGAGACCGGATATACCCAAATCAATTTCTGCACCGAAAGGAAGAAACGCCATGACCAATCCCGAAACAGAAGCGAAAATAATATCAAAGCTCAACGGAATATTCAGATTCGTCTTTGACGACGACAGCATAGAGGTCACGAGGCAGACAAAGGCCGACGACATCGAGGCCTGGGACTCGCTCACTCACATCACCCTCATCAGCGAAGTCGAGGACACCTTCGGAATGAAGTTCTTCATGAAGGAGGTCGTCGGCATGAAGAATGTCGGCGAAATGATAGACATCATCGCTCAGCGCGGCAAAATCAGATAAGTTCCCGCGACAGGGGACAGAAGGCAGGTCGTCAAATTGCTCTTCTCGACTTTATTCTTTACATATGTCTTTCTGCCGCTGCTGCTGCTCTTCTACTGGCTGCCGGCAAAAAGGAAGCCTTCGCTGCAGCTGTGGGTCCTGACGGTATTCTCGCTCTTCTTCTACGCCTTCGGGGAGCCGGTGTACGTCTTCCTGATGATAGCGCTCGTGGGCGTGAACTACCTCTTCGGGATCCTGTGCGCCGGCGACGGAATGTCCGAGCCCGGCACTAAAAAGAAGCTGCTGCTTGCGCTCGACATTGCGATCAACCTCGGCACTCTGGGGTTCTTCAAATACCTCAACTTCACGATCGACAACATCAACGCCTTATTCGGGACCGGCCTCGCACAGGTCTCGGTGGTGATGCCGATAGGCATCAGCTTCTTCACCTTCCAGGCGATGTCGTACGTCATCGACACCTACCGGGGAGTGACAAAGGTCCAGAGATCGTACCCCAAACTGCTGCTTTACATCTCCTTCTTCCCGCAGCTCATCGCCGGACCGATCGTCAGATACCAGGACATCGAGTTCCAGATCGAGAACCACAGCTGGTCGGCCGGACAGATCAACGAGGGGGCATTCAGGTTCACCCTCGGACTCGTCAAGAAGGTCCTCGTCGCCGACAGCTGCGCGGCGGCCGCCGCCGCGGTGTACGCGGCCGGAAAGGGGACCGTCGTGCTGGCGCAGTGGTTCGTCGTGATCTTTTACGCGCTTCAGCTGTATTTCGACTTCTCGGGATACAGCGACATGGCCATCGGGCTCGGAAAGATATTCGGATTCGACTTTCCCGAGAACTTCAACTACCCCTTCGTCAGCAAAAGCGTTACCGAATACTGGAGGCGCTGGCACATCTCGCTCGGCACCTGGTTCAAGGACTATCTCTTCTACCCCGTCCTGAACTCGCGCGGCGTGAAGAAGCTCACGAAAAGCCTGATGAAGAAGAAAAAGCGCAAAGCGGCGAGGATCGTCCCCACCGTGATCGCGCTCTTATGCGTCTGGACGATGACCGGCCTGTGGCACGGCGCGGCCTGGAACTACGTGCTGTGGGGGCTCTACTACTTCGTCCTGCTGACACTTGACCTCGTATTCCTCGACGAATTCAAAAAGAAGCTCTCGCCGGGGGCCGAGGCGGTCTTCTCGAGAGCGACCTTCCTCATCGCGACGTTCTTCGGCATGGCGCTCTTCTGCTTCGACCCGCAGACATACAAGACCGGCACATTCGCCAACCTCGGCGCGATATTCGGCATCGGCTGCGACAGGTTCGCCGACATATTCACTGTATCGTCGATCTGCAACTACGCCTTCCTGCTCGTCTTCGCCGCAGTAATGTCGGTCCCGACCGTCCCCTTCATCTGGGGCAGGCTGAAGGACAGGTTCGGCATCTCCCCCGCCGCCGAGCGGATCGTCAAGACCGTGATATCGGCCGCGTTCCTGATCCTCGCGACGGTCAGGATGGCCGGAAGCACATTCAGCCCCTTCCTCTACTTCAGATTCTGATCCGCGGCGTTGCCGCACTCGCGGCACAGCCGGGATGAACATCCGTCACAAGACATGGAAAGCAACAGAAACAATAAGGAAAACAGCAAAAGACCGGCGCCGAAGAGACGGAAGATCCGCACCGCCGGTTATACGGTCAACGTGATCTGCCTCGTCGCCGTGGCGGCGGTGTTTCTCACCTTCACCTTCCTCAACGTTTTCGCGCCGACGAGAGACACGGTATCGATGACCGAAAAGCGCGAGCTCGCGAAGTTCCCCGAATTCAGCTTCGGCTCGCTCTTCGACGGCTCCTTCTTCTCGGGCCTTCAGAGCTACGTATCTGACCACTTCTGGCAGCGCGAGAGGCTGGTCGACCTGTCGTCGTCGCTCGAGAAGCTCAACGGCTTCGCGGTCAGGATGGACGGCAAGGAGTTCATTCCCGTCGGTCCCGGTGAAGGCGAGATCGACACCGGGGAGGACACCGACCTCATCGGTCTGCTCTCCAATCTCACGCTTCCGGTGACCGATCCGCCGACAGAGCCCGTCACGTCGGACGGCGGAACGTCGGCGCCTCCCGAAACGTCGGGGCCCGACGTCACCAGCGACGCCCCGGTCACCACCCTGTCGCCCGACAGATACACGTCGCTCGTGCTCTCCAAGACCTCCGCGGAGGTGCTCGCCGGCGGCAGCATCACGCTGACTGCGACCGAGGAGCACGTCGGGAACGCACCGGAGCCGCTCGAGTGGAGCGCGGCCGACGGCAGCATAATCTCACTCTCCGTCTCGGCGGACGGAACGGGCGCGACGGTAGAGGCCCTGAAGGCGGGAGAGACGACGGTCACCTGCCGCGCCGGGGACATCACCGCGTCGTGCAGGATAAAGGTCACGGCGATCGACGTCCGTCCGGGCGACCCGAACGCGGTGGAATTCCTTCAGACCGGCGGATATTTCATCTACGGCAAGTCGGCGTACGTCACCGCGACGTACAGCGCGACGCAGGCAAAGGTGGCAGAAAGCTACAGAGCCACCGCCGAATACTACAAACAGCTCTTCCCGAACACGCGCGTCAGCGTGATGGTCATCCCGACCTCGGCGGCTATGCTCACCGACAAGGCCATCACCGACAAATTCGCCGATCAGGGCGAGATACTGTCGAAGATGGCCGCGCTGTACAAAGACAGCCCGGTGAACTTCGTCAATGTCTACAACACCTTCATGCTCCACCGCAACGAATACCTGTATCTGCGCACCGACCACCACTGGAACGGCCGCGGGGCGTACTACGCCTACTCCGACTTCGTGTCGTCGGTGGGCCTCGTACCCACGCCGATCGAGGCATTCGAATACCACAACATCCACCCGGGGTACGTCGGTTCGATCTACAACTACAACAAGGACACCGCCGCGGGACAGAAGGTCAAGGAGTTCGCCGACGACCTCGAGGCATACCTTCCCACGAAGGAGTGCAC
>CADCPG010000253.1 GCA_902803255.1 uncultured Ruminococcus sp.
CCCGCCGCAGACGTGTTCTCCCCGCTTCATCACCGACACGAAGGCGGTGCTGCCGAGAAAAGTGATGTTCTTTTCGCTGCGTATGAGCCTGTCTGTTACCCGCTTAGCCGTCTCTCTGTCGGCCGGTATCTCGCGGCCGTTGCGTGTCCTGTATTCGGGGCATCCGCCCTCCTCCTCGCGCAGCAGGCCGATGAACTCGTCGGCGAACGTCCCGGGACAGACCGAGCCGAGTATCGGGCTTATCTGCCCGAGGGTCAGCATCCCGCCGGCGAACGCGTATCTCTCGCACAGCACGACGGTCTGCCCGGCGCGCGCGGCCGATACCGCCGCCGCGATGCCGGAGGGGCCGGCGCCAATGACCAGCACGCCGCAGGAATACCTCACCGGCACGCTCTCAGAGAACGAATAGCTGCCGTATTTTGCCCGGTCTTCGCTGTTATCCGTAACTTTCATATCGACGTCTCCGTGTTCTTTTCAGTCAGTGTATCGATCGCAGTTTTGCCCTTCGCCGTCCGGTCAGTCTTCCGCCGTCCGGCCCATGAGTCCCTTCAGCGATTCGTATATCTCAAGATATCTTTCGTAATTCTTCATATATGCCGGCCGCACCGACGGGTCTGGCATATGGCGACGCTTTTCCTTTACGACTGCCTTCGCGCCTTCCTCCGGAGATGCGTACACGCCCGCCGCGGTGCCGGCGAGGATCGCCGCGCCGAGGTTCGTCGCGTTGTCGGAGCCCGGTACCGACACCGGCAGACCGGTCATGTCCGACTTCATCTGCGTCCAGAAGAGCGAATTAGCAGCTCCTCCCGTCGAGCGGAGCAGAGTCGGTCTCGCGCCGGCCGCCGCCGCGGTGTCGAGGTTGTGGAGCAGGGAATAGCCCACTCCCTCCATGAGAGCGCGTATGAAATCTGCGCGTGTCTTGCGGAAGTCCATGCCGTAGAACACGCCGGTGGCATAGGGGTCCCAGACCGGGGTGCGCTCGCCAGCCATATAGGGCAGGAATATCAGCCCGCCGCAGCCCGGCGCGGCCTTCTCTGCCTCTATATCGAACATCGCGGGCACGGTGAGGCCCGACGTCTTCGATATCTCCTCCTCGTAGCGGCCGAATTCGGATGCGGCCCATTTTATCACGCCGCCTCCGCCCGTCGTTCCGCCCTGGATCAGCCATCTGCCGGGCACGACGTGCGCGCAGAAGATGAGCCGCGGGTCGGCCGCGAACCGGTCGGTGCATATGCTCATGCCGCCCGACTGTCCGCCCTGCTCCTGCGTCTGTCCGGGGTCGGTCACCCCGGCGCCGAGCGCGGTGCACGCCGAATCGACGCCTCCAGCCGCGACGGGTATTCCGGGGCACAGGCCGCAGGCGTCGGCCGCATCACGAGTCAGCCTGCCGACCGTCTCGTGGCCGTCGAAGAGCGGCGGGACGATATCGGCGCGTATGCCGAGCGCCCGCGCGGCTTCTTCGTCGAGGCGGCCTTTCATTATGTCGTAGAAGTGGAACCCGTATCCTTCGCTCCGGCAGAGCGAGAGGGCGCCGGTGAGCCGGAAGACGAGATATCCCTCGGTCCCCAGCACCGCGACGGCGCCGCGGTAGACGCCTGGCATGTTCTCGCGAAACCACAGAAGCTTGCCCGTGACGTAGTTCGGCCGCAGGGGATTGCCCGAGAGCCGGAAGAGGCTGTCTCCGAATTCGGGGGCGAGCCGGCGGCAGATCTCGTCGGCGCGGCTGTCCTGCCAGATGGGGGAGGGGCAGAGAGGTCTGCCGTCTCTATCCAGCATGACCGTCGACCAGCTGTGTCCGTCGACGCCTATCGCGGCGACAGAGCGCGGGTCGGCGCCCGACTTTTCCATGCAGTCGCGCACGCCTGCCGCCGCGGCCGTCCACCAGTCGTCGGGGTCCTGCTCGGCGTATCCCTGCCGCGGCCGGGAAGTCGGGTATCCGTGCGACGACGAAGCGACGACAGCCCCCGAGATATCGAAAAGCGCCGTTTTGGTGGCGCTTGTTCCGATATCTATTCCGATGAGGTATGTCCTTTCTTCCATCGCGTCAAAGAGCCGCGACGGCCGCGTCGTACAGCTCCCCGTATTCGGTGAAGGCGGGCAGGTCGGGGTTCGCCGCGATGATGGCGTCGGTCGAGCGGAAGAGGAACCCTGCCTCGGAGGCCCTGATCATGGCGAGGTCGTTGTAGCTGTCGCCGGCGGCGATCGTGCCGAAGCCGACCGACTGCAGCGCCTTGACCGTCGCGAGCTTCGAATTCTTCACGCGCATGCGGTAGCCGGTGAGCACGCCGTCCGTGTCCGCCTCGAGCTCGTTGCAGAATATCGTGGGGCGCCCCAGCTTTTTCATGAGCGGTCCCGCGAACTGCGTGAAGGTGTCGGAGAGTATTATTACCTGCGTCTTCTCGCGCAGGGCGTCGAGAAAGGCCCTGGCGCCCTCGCAGGGCTCGATCTTCTCTATGACGGCCTGGATATCCGGCAGCTTCATTCCGCGCTCTCTGAGCAGCGACAGCCGCCATCTCATAAGTTTGTCGTAATCAGGCTCGTCTCTGGTCGTGCGGCGCAGCTCGGGAATGCCCGATGCCTCCGCGAAAGCTATCCAGATCTCGGGGACGAGCACCCCTTCAAGGTCAAGACAAACGATCTTCATCTCTGTATCCTTTCATGAATCTCTCTTTGAACGCGGCACCGGCCCTGAGGCCCATGTCGTACATGGCCTCGACGGCCGAGCCGTATACCGGCGGCGCGTCCGCCGCCGTGCATGTGACGCCGGGAGGGCAGAGCGACATCACCGCTCTCATGTATTCGGGGTGATGCGCGAATACGCCTCCGTCGAATACGGCGC
>CADCPG010000254.1 GCA_902803255.1 uncultured Ruminococcus sp.
ATACTGGGATCCCGCGCGAAGGAACTCGCGGAGGGAATGAAAAGACTATGACGGTACATTTTGAACCCTGTACATATTCGGGAGAGATCAAGGCGCCTCCGTCAAAGAGCGTCGCGCACCGGCTGCTGATCTGCGCCGGCCTCTCCGCGGGGGAAAGCAGGATCGACGGAATATACGATTCGGACGACATTTCGGCCACGCTCGACTGCCTGGCCGCGTCCGGCGCCGTCATACGGCGCCGCGGCGGCTCCGCCGCCGTCCGCGGAGCGGACCCGCGCGGGCGCACCCGCTGCGTTTTCGGCTGCCGGGAGAGCGGAAGCACTCTGCGCTTCCTTCTGCCGGTCGCCCTGCTCTCGGATCAGCCCGCGATCTTCACCGGCAGCGACCGGCTGCTCTCCCGGCCGCTCGGCGTATACGAAGACATCTGCGCCGCGCGGGGCCTCCGCTTTGAGCGGACGCCCGGCGGCCTCACGGCCGCCGGACGGCTCCGCGGGGACGCGTTCTCCGTCCCCGGGAACATCTCGAGCCAGTTCATCAGCGGTCTGCTCTTTGCCCTTCCCCTCGCGGAGGAGGACAGCGTGATCGATATCATCCCGCCCGTGGAGTCGGCTTCCTATATCGATATGACACTCGACGCCCTGTCCCGCTTCGGCATCACCGTCGAGCGCAGGGGCAACCGGATAAAGATCCCGGGCGGGCAGACCTACAGCCCGGCCGACGCCGCGGTCGAAGGCGACTGGTCGGGCGCCGCCGTCTACTTCGCGCTCAACGCGACCGGCTCCGACATTCGCGTCTCCGGCCTCCCCCCGGTATCACATCAGGCTGATTCCGCCGTCGCTGAGATCATAGAGAGGATGTCGCGCCGCCGGTGCACCGTCGATATCTCAGGCTGCCCCGACCTCGCGCCCGTCCTCATGGCCGTCGCTCCCGCGCTGAGAGGTGTCCGGCTCACCGGAACATCGCGCCTCCGGCTCAAGGAGAGCGACAGGGGGGCCGTCATGGCCGCGGAACTGAAGAAATGCGGCGTCGACGCCGTGCCGGGCGAAAACAGCATAGATATCCCGAAAACAAGGATGCATGCCCCGGACGTTCCGCTCTGCGGCAGCGGGGACCACAGGATAGTCATGGCCTGTTCGATCCTCCTTTCGCTCCTCGGGGGCGACCTCGAAGGCGCTGAGGCGGTGAACAAGAGCTACCCGCGGTTCTTCGCCGATCTCGGGAGCCTCTCGAAGCTCCCCGCCGGGAAAAACAGAAGGCAGTGATCGCAAATGAAACTCACAAGAGACAAAACCGTGCTCATAGTCGGCCTCGGCCTGATGGGCGGAAGCTACGCCATCGCGCTGAAGAAAAAAGGCTACAGAGTAGGCGGGATCGCGCACAGGCAGGAGTCGCTCGACTGGGCACTCGAGAACGGGATCGTCGATTTCGGCGCCGCCTCGCCCGACCCTGAAACGATAAAACAGGGAGACATACTCGTGTTCTGCCTGTACCCGCATATCTTCATCGACTGGATGCGGAAATACGGGGATCTGATAAAGCCGGGCGCGCTGCTGACCGACGTCACCGGCGTCAAGTCCCCGGTAGTATACGAGGTCCAGGACATGCTTCGAGACGACCTCGAATTCGTCGCGGCTCACCCGATGACGGGGCGCGAGGTCTACGGCGTGAAGAACAGCACCGACAGGTCCTTCCCCGATGCGAACTACATCGTGACTCCCACGGAGAAGAACACGCGCGAGAACATCGAGGCGGTAAAGAAACTCGGAGAGGAGATGGGCTTCCGCAGGATATCCGAACTCACTCCCGAAAAGCACGACGAGATGATCGCCTTCCTCTCGCAGCTCGCACACGTCATCGCCGTAACGCTCATGACCTGCAACGAGCTCGAAGGGCTGGAGAACTTCACCGGAAACTCGTTTCGGGACCTGACGCGGATCGCGCATATCAACGAGGACATGTGGACGGAGCTCTTCTTCCTCAACCGCGGACCGCTGCTGCGCGAGATGGACCTCTTCGCCGCGCAGTTCGAAAAGCTCCGGAAAGCGCTTCTCGACCGCGACGCCGATACCATGAAGGCGATAATGAGACGCTCCACCGAGCGCCGCGACGCTTTTGACGATATATATTAAAGACACACAGAAAGGCGCATTACCATGAATATGACGTTTTACCGGAAGCTTCCGATACCGATGGACATCAAGAACGAATACCCGCTCTCGCCCGAACTCGCCGCAGTCAAGGCGGCCGAGGACATCGAGATCAAAAAGGCGCTCAGCGGCGAGTCAGGCAAGTTCATACTTGTCATCGGTCCCTGCTCGGCAGACCGCGAGGACCCGGTCATCGACTACATATCAAGACTGCGGAAGGTTCAGGACAGAGTCTCCGACAGGATAGTCATCGTTCCGCGCATATACACGAACAAGCCCCGCACCACCGGAGACGGCTACAAGGGCATGCTGCATCAGCCCGATCCGACCGAAAAGCCCGATATGCTGAAAGGCCTCATAGCTATCCGTTCGCTCCACATGAGAGCGCTCCGCGAGACCGGCTTCTCATGCGCAGACGAGATGCTATATCCCGCCAACCACCGCTACCTCTCCGACGTACTGTCGTATGTCGCGGTCGGCGCGCGGTCGGTGGAAAATCAGGAGCACAGGCTCTGCGCCAGCGGCCTCGACGTGCCCGTCGGCATGAAGAACCCGACGGCAGGCGACCTTTCGGTCATGCTCAACTCGATCACCGCCGCGCAGCACCCTCACACCTTCATCTACCGCGGCTGGGAAGTCAAGTCGGAGGGCAACCCCTATACCCACGCCATCCTGCGCGGATTCATCGATGACCGCGGCGTGTCTCACCCGAACTATCACTACGAGGACCTCATCTCGCTCTGCGCGGCTTATTCCGCACGCGGCCTGTGCAATCCCGCGGTGATCGTCGACACCAACCACGCGAACTCCGGCAAGCAGTTCCTCGAACAGATCAGGATCGCGAAGGAAGTCCTTCACAGCCGCAGACACTCGGCCGACATCAAGTCGTTCGTCAGGGGGCTCATGATCGAGAGCTACATCGAGGACGGCTGCCAGAAGCCCGGCGGGACGGTATACGGGCAGTCGATCACCGACCCCTGCCTCGGCTGGGAAAAGACCGAGCGGCTCATCTACGACATCGCGGAAGGGCTCGACTGACCCGCGCGTCACCGAAGACGCGGCGGATATAATACAGACAGATCACCGAAAGGGAGAAAAAACAGGATCATGGAAAAAAGCGGCAGCAAGTGGGTCGCCGGATGGGGCGCGGCGATATCGTACGTTTCGCAGAACCACGCCGACTACTTCAGGGACCAGACGTTCAGATACGTCATCTTCCCCACCGTCGACGGATCGGCGGTGAGACTTCACTTTTCCAACGAATACGGGACCGAGCCCGCGACGGTATCGAAGGTCGTGCTGGCGAAGCGTGACCGGGGCGAATTCGTCTTTCCGGAGACCAACGTCAGAGTGACATTCGGAGGATCCGGCGAAGTGACGATCCCGGCCGGAGAGAGCGTCGTCAGCGACCCCGCGGTGTTCCCGGTGACCGCCGGGGAGGAATTCGACGTCAGCCTGTATTTCGCCGGCTTCACGCAGCTCCTCACCGGACACTCCAACAACGGATACTACATCAAAAAATACTACGGCAAGGGCGACTGGGCCGAAAAGGCATGCGTCCCGCTCGAGGAATACGGTGAGAACGGCCCGTACGTCTTCCTCAACACGATCGACTTCCTGTCCTCGTCCGACTGCCACTCCGTCATAGCCTTCGGCGACTCGATCACGGCGCAGCCCTGGCCCGACTGCCTCGCTCACCGGATCTTTTCACTGGGCATCCGCAACGTCTCTGTGATCCGCAAGGCGATCGGAGGCGGCAGAGTGCTGAGGGATTACCGCTTCAGGATCAAGAAGCATTACGGAGTCGCCGGCATCCGCCGCTTCGAGCGCGACATCTCGCAGGCCGGAGCCGACAGGGTGTTCGTGCTGCACGGGATCAACGACCTCATCCATCCGGCGCCCGACAGCCGCCTCTGCCCGATGTCCGAGCTCCCAACTGCAGAAGAACTGACAGCCGGCCTCGGATACTACGTCTCGACGGCAAGGGCGCACGGCATGAAGATATACCTCGGAACGATACTTCCCTGTCCGCGCTGCGCGACCGGCGAAGGCGTCAGGGAGAAGATCAGGCTCGCCGTGAACGACTGGATCCGCAACTCTTCAGGCTGCGACGGCGTCATCGACTTCGAGCGCGCCGTGTGGGACCCGGCTGATCACTCCCGCATGCTTCCCGAGTACGACAGCGGCGACCACCTGCATCCGAGCTTTGCCGGCGCCGCCCATATGGCTGAATCGATACCCGTCGAATTCATAACCGGCTGAGGCTTCCTGCGGGAGGGCTCTTCCGCAGATACCGTTCCGACATCCGGCCGTACCCGGGAGAGAACGTACGTCTGTTTTCGAAAAAAACAACACCCTGGTTTCCTCAGGGTGCTGTTTTTTTATGCCGGACAGTTTTACCGGACCGTTCTTTTCCGCGGGACAGACAGGCGGCGCGTTTTGTGCCGCGCGTCATTCACTGATCCGTTTTTTTATCGCGTCAAAGGTCTCGTCGCTGATGTCGTGCTCGATCTTGCAGGCGTCCTTCGCAGCGGTGTCGGGATCGACTCCCAGCCTTATGAGCATCTCGGTCAGCGTCGTGTGCCTTTCATATATCTTTTCGGCGATGGCGCGGCCCTTCTCGGTAAGGGCGATATATCCTTCGGGGTCTACGATGATGCACTTCGACTCCTTCAGCTTCCCTACGGCACGGCTGACCGCCGGCTTTGAGAATTTCATATAATCCGCGATATCGATGGATCTCACGAGGTTTTTTCTTATTGAAAGGATGAGTATCGTCTCGAGATACATCTCTCCCGATTCCATGATCTTTTCTTCCACGTCTGTTCCCCCTCCGGCTTTATTCTTTATCATTATCATTATAACCCAGCGCAGGAAAAAAATCAACAACTATTTTTGCCGGGCACGGGAAGTCGGCCGCCCGGCCGGCGCCCGGATGAGCGGAGGCATGCAGCCCGGAAAGCCCCCTGCCCGCGGCACATCAGGGAAATGCAGCGAAAAATCTGATTTTTTTTGCAAAAAGCTCTTGACAAATTAACGGCGGTTAACTATAATATTATCCGGTTAGCGACGGTTAACAGCATTCTTGAGCCCGCAGCCGCGGAAGACTCGGGCGAAAGTGGGAGGTGAAGGAGCGCAATGCTGCCGCTTTGTCTGGCGGAAAAAGGCGAACCTCAGATCATAAAGAGGATCGGCGGGACGCCCGAAGTCAAACAGCACCTTGAAAATCTCGGCTTCAACATCGGCGGGACGGTCACTGTCATAAATTCGCTCGGTGGAAACGTCATTGTCAGGGTCAAGGAGTCGAGGATCGCCATAAACGACGATCTTGCGAGGAAGATCATGGTTTAAAACTATTCAAGGAGGAATATTTCGGTGAAAACACTAAGAGACGTCAGGATCGGCGAGACCGCCGTCGTCGTGAAGCTCCACGGAGAGGGCGCGGTCAAGCGCCGCATCATGGACATGGGCATCACGAAACGCACCCCCGTCTACGTGCGCAAGGTCGCGCCGCTCGGAGATCCCATCGAGGTCACGGTAAGGAACTACGAGCTGTCGATCCGCAAAGCGGACGCGGAAATGATCGAAGTCGAATAATCACAGTTTATTTTTTTCGGGCAGCGGTTACCTTCGGATAACCACCCGGAAAGCGGAAAGGAACAGGATATCATGGATATCAGGATCGCCCTGGCGGGCAACCCCAACAGCGGAAAGACCACACTGTTCAACGCGCTCACCGGTTCCAATCAGTTTGTAGGGAACTGGCCGGGAGTCACCGTTGAAAAAAAGGAAGGAAAGCTGAAAAAGCACGACGGAGTCATAATCACCGACCTTCCCGGCATCTACTCGCTCTCTCCATACACCCTCGAGGAGGTCGTCGCGAGGAACTACCTGATCGGGGAGAGACCCGACGCCATCCTCAACATAGTCGACGGCACGAATCTGGAGAGGAACCTTTATCTCACCACTCAGCTTACCGAGCTGGGCATCCCGGTCGTCGTCGCGATCAATATGATCGATCTGGTCAAAAAAGAAGGGGACAGGATAGATCTTGCCGAACTGTCCCGTCAGATCGGATGTCCGGTAGTCGAGATCTCCGCACTCAGGGAAACGGGTATCGCCGAGGCCGCCGAGGCCGCGATAAACGCGGCGAAGAACGGTAAGACGGTGCCTCAGCACAAGTTCTCGGGTCCGGTCGAGCACGCGCTCGCGCATATCGAGGAGGCCGCCGTTCACGGGCTTCCCGAGGAGCAGCAGAGATGGTACGCCGTCAAGATCTTCGAGCGCGACGAGAAGGTCCTCGAACAGCTGAAGCTCGCGCCGGAGCTTCTCGCCCACATCGAAGAGGACATCAAAGCGGCCGAGACCGAGCTCGACGACGACGCCGAAAGCATAATCACCAACGAGAGATACATCTACATTGCGGAAGTAATCAAGGGATGCTTCAAAAAGAAGACGGAGCGCAAGCTCACGAAGAGCGACAGGATCGACAGGATCGTCACCAACCGCTGGCTCGGCCTCCCGATCTTCGCACTCGTGATGTTCCTCGTCTACTTCCTTGCAATGGCGCCGGGAGCTCCCGGAACGATGGCGACCGACTGGGCCAACGACGGTCTCTTCGGAGACGGATACCACCTGTTCGGCATCGGCTCGAAGCAGGCGGCGGAAAAGGCTGACGATTACTCTGCCGCG
>CADCPG010000255.1 GCA_902803255.1 uncultured Ruminococcus sp.
CCGGCTGCCGCCCGACCCCGCGGGAGAGATCCTCTACACCAAGGCAAAGCAGCTCGAGGCCCTCGCGGCGATCGACACCATCAGGGCCGAAAAGGAAAAGGCCGGAGCTGAAAAATAAGACCGGTCCGCGAAACACGCCGTGCGGCCGTCAGGTGACGAATCCGCGGGACCGGTCTGCCGCCGCCGCGCGGCAACTAAAACATGGCTTTCATTCCGGAAATGTCCGGAACGGAACGATATGATTCAGTAATCCAAAACAAAAATCAAAATCCGAAAGGAAGGAAAAATGTCATGAAAAAGACAATCTCCATCATCCTCACCGCGATCATGCTCGTATCGGTACTCGCGATCGGAACGTCCGCGGCGACCGCCCAGGACGCCGACGTCGAGATCGCATACGGCACGCCCGTGATCGACGGTACCATCGACGACGTCTGGAACTCGGCGAAGATCTACAAGTACGACAAGTACGACTATGTAGCCAAGGCCGAAGTCACCTACGAACCCGGCCAGTTCAGATTCCTCTGGGATGAGAACTACATCTACGCCCTTTTCGAGATCAACGACACGACCCTTGCCCCCGATGAAGCGATCGTCAGCGGCCAGTGGTACACGAGAGACGGCATCGCTCTTACGATCTGCCCCTCCGAAGACAACACCAACGACACCGCCGCCGACAGCAAGAGATCCTTCTGGTTCATCATCAGGACCAACGGGACAGGCCCGAACTACAGCACCGTCAACAAGGCTGTTTTCATCACTGAAGACGAGGCTACCTATGCGGGCAGCAACGGAGACGTGCCGGCTGACAAGGCAATGTTCAGGGTATCGAAAAACAGCTCCGGATACGTGATCGAAATGAAGCTCAATATCGCAGCCGCCGGAGTGTCCGTAGGAAAGACCAAGCCGGATGACACCGTAAAGACCAACGTCATCGCCGGAGCCGCCGATTTCAAACTTCAGGCCGGAACCAAGTTCAAATTCGACACCTGGACCAACGACAACGCCTACACCGCCGACAACACCGCCGCTAAGAGAGACCACGGCTACACCTTCGCCGACAGAACGGTCGGTTCCTACAAGAACAACTCTCTCAAGGCGACCGCCGTTCTCCTCGCCAAGCCCGAGGTGACCACCGCCGAGGTGACCACTGCCGCCGGAACTCCCACCACGACAAACATCCCCTCCACGCCTCCGACAGGTGACGCGATGACCTCCGTCATCCTCATCTCGGTCGCCGTCCTCGCCCTCACCGGCACAGCCGTGACCGTCATACTCAGAAAGGGCCGCGACTGAGCTTTCGCTGACAGAAAGGCAGCAGAAGACATGAAAAAGATTCTTTCTCTTGCGACCGCTCTCGTATTTGTCGTGTCGCTGCTCTCGGTCTTCGCGACGGCCACAGACGCCCCCGCGAAGAAGGATCCCCAGGATTACCTCATCGAAGCGATCTACGGCACTCCGATCGTCGACGGCGACATCGACGACATCTGGAAGGGCGCCCGCATCAATATGATCGAGCAGGTCTTCCAGACCGACGACATCTCGCCGATGCCCGTCGCGCGCTACCGCGTGATGTACGACGAGTTCTATCTCTATTTCCTCGTTGAGGTGACCGACACCACGATCGGCGATGCCGAGTGGGAGGCCCAGTCGCTGGGAGGCAACCTCTGGAGGAGAGACGGGGTCTCGATGACCTTCTCGCCCGACAACAACCGCGACATCACGAACGGTCAGGTCGCCCCCGCCTTCTGGTTCATCATTGCGTCCTTCGGCAACACCGCCAACTGGAACAGCGTTCCGCTCTCGGTCTTCATCACCGAAAAGGAGGGCCTTGAGCCCGCCGACGCCGGCGATTTCACGAAGCTCCCGATGGAAGACCGGATGTACGCCATCAGCTACAAGACCGACGCGACCGGGGCCAAAGTGGGATACGTCCTTGAGAACAAGGTGAATCTCAAGCCCAGGTACGAGGGTATTAAGATGGAAGCCGGAACGAAGATCGGATACGACATCTACATCAACGACAACAACCCGATCCTCTTCTCAACGTCGAGGAACAACGGACTCACCTGGACCGGCGACGTCAATTCCTACAAGAACAACGCCACCAAGGGTACGATCGAGCTCCAGGCGAAGAACATCACCTTCACCAACGACGACATCACAGAGCCGCCCGTCACCACTGCTGAGGTCACGACCGAAGAGGTGACGACGGCTGAGGTCACATCGGGCGAAGTCACGACCGAAGAGGTCACGACCGCGGCCGGAACGGCAGAAGAGCCCACCGCGGCGGCTTCCGGAGACGATGCGACGAAAGCTCCCGAAGTAACGACGGCGCCCGCGGGCGACGGCGGATGCAAGTCATCCGCGGCGCCTGTGTTCGCGCTCATCGCGGCAGCGGCGCTCATCCCCGCCGCCGGAAGAAAACGCAGATAACCGCTCTGACGGCCATCCCGGCAGAGGCGCCCGGTCCCCGGGCCGCCCCTGCCGGGATTTTCTCCGTGAAAAAACGCCGGTTATTTAAAAAACCGCTTTATTTTTCACCGAATACATGCTATAATATAATTGTTCTTACAAAAACAGACGATGAGGCACTCATCACACAAGGAGGATCATTTATGAACGGTAAAACCAGAAAGATCTTTGTTTCGGCCGTCGCTCTGATGCTCTGTCTCTGCTCCGTGCTCATGTACAGCGCCTGCGGAGACACGGGCGGCACGCCCGACGGCACGACCGCCCCCGGAGCCGATTCGCAGGGCACGCCGGACGGATCGACCGAACCTGTGACCGAAGCCAGGACAGACGAGTTCGGCCGTCCCTGGATCGAAGACGGACTTCCCGAGACCGCAAATTACGACCGCGAGTTCTCAGTCCACACGAGAGGCAACGTCGAGCAGTACGAGTGGAAGGCCGATGAGGAGAACGGAACGACCCTCAACGACGCCATCTACCACCGCAACATGGTCGTCGAGGAAAAATACGGCATCAAGCTCAAGATCATAGCCGAGGGCTCCTGGTCAGACTACGCGAGCGCCTCGCTTCCCAAGATCAGGGCCAGCGTGACCGCGGGCAACGGAGCCTATGACCTGCTCGCGGGCTATGAACCCATCACCTCACTTGCCACCGAGGGCCTGCTCTTCAACCTCGGCGATTCGAAGTACATCAACTTCGAAAAGCCCTGGTGGTCCGACAGCTTCAACGAGGAGCTCTCACTCAACGGCATCAACTACTTCGGTCTCGGAGCGCTCTCGCTCTCGATGATCTATTCGATGGAGAACATATTCGTCAACACCGACATCCTGGGTGAGATCGCCTCCGGATACAACATCTACAACACCGTCAAGAAGGGCGACTGGAACTGTGAGGAAGTCGCAAGGCTCGCAAAGCTCGGCTGGATCGACAGGGACAACAACGGCAAGGCCAACCTGGGCGACAGAGTCGGACTCGCCTTCCCCGACAGCGGCAACTCCGCGTACGGTTTCCTCTTCGCCACCGGCATCGACTTCACCACCAGAGACGACGCCGGCATGCCCACCACCTCCGGACTGGACCTTGACAAAGCCTCTTCCGCCATCGACACGATAATCGATCTCTTCTACAAGACCGAAGGTGTCGCGGACAACACGACCGAGACCAAGATCAATTTCGGCGAGGGCGACTGCCTCTTCTTCTTCAGATGGCTCTACTGGGGCCAGACGCAGTACGCCGGCCAGCTCGACCACTACGGCATCGTCCCGATGCCCAAAGTCCTCGACGGCCAGGAGAACTACTACACGCCCGTCCAGGCCGGCATGCACATCTACTGCATCCCGATCGACGTCAAGAGCTTTGACGAGAACAGCATCATCACCGAAGCCCTCGCGGCGGAATCCTACAGATCGCTCATGCCGAAGTACTTCGAGGTCGTTCTGAAGTCCCGCTACGCGAAAGACATGGAGACCTCCCAGATGCTCGACCTGATGTACGAGACCGTCGGTTTCGACTTCTGCTACATCTGGAGGACCAGCCTCAACTACATGTCGAGCTTCAAGGATGTCGTCGTCAGCAAGAACAACACGCTCGCGTCGTCCTACAACACCGTCACCAAGCTGGTGAACAAAAAGCTTCCCGACCTCCTCGAGAAGCTCATGGATCCCCCGAAGGTCGGCTGACCCGGGGACCGCACAAATATCGCAATGAATAAAACCGCTGTCCGGCCGCAAGGCCGGGCAGCGGATATTTTTCGCGGGTATCTTAAGGATTGAGTCTGTCGGGGCCGCGGAACACGAACTCCGCCTCCTTGATGGAGATGTCGAGGAAGAGCATCGTCAGTCTGTCGACGCCGAGTCCGAAGCCGCCGTGAGGCGGGCAGCCGTATCTGAAGAACTCGGTGTAGAACTTCACGTCTTCGCCGAGGCCCTTCTCCGCCGCGTTCGCGCAGAGCTGCGCGTAGCGGTGCTCCCTCTGAGAGCCCGAGGTAATCTCGGTGCCGCGCCAGATGAGGTCGAAGCCCTGAGGCACGCCGTGTTCGTCGCGCATGTGGTAGAAGGGGCGCTTGTCGCCCGAGAAATCGGTCACGAACATGAATTCATGTCCGAAGAGATCCTGAGCCAGCCTGTATGTGAGGTGTTCGGCGTCGGTCGTGAGATCTCCCTTTTCGGAATCGGGCACGGTATAGCCGTATCTCTGTTCGATCTCCCTGTAAATGTCGGCCACGCTCATGACCGGGAATGGCTTCTTCGGGACTATGACGTCGATGCCGTACAGGCGCTTTATGTCGTCTCCGTATTTTGCCGCGACATGCGAGATCATGTCGATGAGCAGGTCCTCCTCGAAGCTCATGACGTCGCGGAAGGAGTCGATGTAGCTGAATTCAAGATCGAAGCCGGTGAACTCGGTCGCGTGCTTTCTGGTGTACGACTTCTCCGCCCTGAAGACGGGGGCGCACTCGAAGACCCGCTCGAAGCCGGCGGCCATCGCCATCTGCTTGTAGAACTGCGGAGACTGCGCGAGGTAGGCGTTGCCGTCGAAGTAGTCGAGCCTGAACACTTCCGAGCCGCTCTCGCTGGCCGC
>CADCPG010000256.1 GCA_902803255.1 uncultured Ruminococcus sp.
GTTTTTCTTTCTGATTTTTCTGTTATCCCGGAACGGATGACAGTGACCCGTCATCGCAGAGTCAATATCACGGAGGCGCGCCGATCACGTGACCGTCTCCCGGTTTTCCCGGTGACCGTACCGCACCTGCCGCTCTTCAGAACTCGACTTTTCCCTCGAACAGGCTGTCGTCGACCTCTGCGAGCGAAAAGATCGACTTCGGAGCCGGCTCGCGCTTCAGCCAGAGGCCGTCGGTGAAATCGGGAACGGCCACCGGCGCGCTTCCGAGAGCGATCGACTCCTCAGATAGCACCGCGACCGACATGAGCGTCGCCGAATCGTATACGTCGATCGGCGTCTGTATGCCGCGCCTGACGGCCTCGATGAACGCCCGCATGACGAGCCGGTCCATACCGCCGTGTCCGCCGGTGAAGTCCGACGCCGCACTCTTTTTCCAGAGCGGATGCTCGAACTCCCCGTAGTAATCGTCCATCGGCTGCCATTTGTGCGGCTCGCTTCGTCCTTCGATGTGGATCGAATGGAGATCCTCCATCCAGATTCCGCAGGTACCCTGCACTCTTCCGCCTCTCGAATAGGGACGCGGGGAGTTCGTGTCGTGCGTCAGGACGACGGTCTCGCCGTTCGCGCACCGGAGCGTGGTCGTGATCACGTCCCCGAGCCTGAATTCGAGGCCCTTGAAAGGATGGTCGGGGCCGCATTTTTCGTCGATGTATTTTTTCAGTCCGCGCGCCTTCGAGGCCATCGAATTCAGACTCATGATCCTGTTCCCGCGGTTGATCCCGAGATATTTCATTATCGGACCGAGCTCGTGCGTCGGGTAAAGCTCGGCGTTGCGGTGAAGGTACTGCCACGCGCGTTCGTGTTCGCGGGCCATCGAGTCCGAGATGGCGCGAAGGTCGTGCTGATATCCGCCCTGGCAGTGGAGCAGCTCGCCGAACAGCCCCTTCTTCACCATGTTGAGTACGGTCATCTCCTCGCGGTTGTAGCAGCAGTTCTCGAGCATCATGCAGGGCACTTTCGTCTGCTCATATGTGCGTACCAGATCCCAGCACTGCCTTATCGACTGAGCCGGACCTACTTCGATCCCGGCGTATTTTCCGGCCTTCATGGCCTCGACGGCTATCTTCACGTGATCGTTCCAGTTTGTCGAGATCACGACGGCCTCGCTGCCGTCGTCGCGCGACACGATGTCGTGCCAGTCGACCGAACCGAAGACATCGCGGCCGTATTTTTCGGCGCACATCGCGCGCCCGGCCTCCATCCTGTCCTCATGCGTGTCGCAGACCGAGATCACCTCGATGTCATCCGTCTTCAGCAACTCTTCGAGCCACCATTTTCCCCTGCTCCCGAGGCCGATCAGACCCATTTTGATCTTTCTCATGATATCCTCCCATCCGTCCCGGGCGCGCGGCGTCCGGCCTTTCCGGCATTTATTTAATTATACCACAAAAACGGTCCCGCGGCCACCGGAAAATACGGCTTTCCCCTCCTTGACAAATGACATCCTTGATGATATAATGGTTTTTGTGACCCGCGGTCTGCCGCGGGACGACGATCATTTCCGGAGGAAGAACCGATGAACATAAAACTGGCGGCACACTTCAGCGCGGGCGGAATGCGGATCCCCGCCGACGTGTCCGAAAGCGATATCGCAAAATGAGCCGGGACGCTCTGACCTCGCGCGAAGCCGGGGAGACTCCGGCGACAGCGCCCGCGGCCGTGCCCGGGAACCGACGGCAATACGACTCCGACAGCATACTCACACTGGCGCTCGAGATAAGCGCGGGCATGCTCGAGTCTGGCGCCGAGGTCCACAGGGTCGAGGACACGGCCGAGCGGATCTGCGCCGCGTACGGCGCCGCGGACGCCGGCATATTCGCGATCACAAACCTCATAACCGCCACACTCATCATGCCCGACGGCCGTGACTGCACCCAGACGAGGCGGATCAAGGCCTCAAGGACCGATCTTTCGAAGATCGAAAAGCTCAACGCCCTCTCCCGCAGCATCTGCGACGACCCGACCGACCCGCTGCCCGTCATAGAGCAGGTGAAGGAGATAAAGCGCTCGAAGAGCACGCGTCCCTTTCTCATGTACATCGGCGGACTTCTCGTCGCCGCAGGCTTCACTCTCTTTTTCGGAGGGACACCGGCCGACGCGGCGCTCTCGGTCGCCGTCGGTCTGCTCATCTGCCTGCTCGACTTCAACCGCCCGTCCGGCCTCAACCAGATCGCCTACACCGCGGTTGTGTCGGGTGTCGGAACGCTTATCATCGGGATCATATCAAAGGCGACCGCCGGGTGGCTCGTGACTTTCAACCCGGCCGCGGCCAATATCGGCGTTATCATGCTGCTGATACCCGGGCTCGCGCTCGGCAACGCCTTCCGCGACCTGCTCTGCGGAGACGTGGTCTCGGGCTCGCTCAGAATGACGCAGAGCATGCTGACCGCCGGCTCGATAGCCGGAGGCGTCGCCGCGGTGCTCATCTTCCTCGGCGGCGAGATCTACGGCGGGGGCGACGTGAATCCGATCCTCCTCGTCCTGTACGGCGGTGCCGGTTCGGCAGGGTTCTCGCTGCTCTTCGCGGAGCCGCCGAAAAAGATCGTGCCGGCGGTGATCGGCGGTATGATCGGCTGCGCCTGCTACGTCGCCGCCGGAAGGATAGAGATACCGGGTGTCTCCTCCGTGTTCATCGCCAGCACGGCCGGAAGCGCCGCCTGCACCCTTTACGCGGAGATACTCGCCAGGACGATGAAGACCCCGGCGACCGTATTCATCCTTCCCGCGCTCATCCCGCTCGTGCCCGGAGGAGCCCTGTATTACACGATGGCGTATCTCGTCAGGGGAGACCGCGGACAGGCCGCGTCCTGGGCGCTCGACACCCTGTTCATCTGCTTCGGGATCGCTATCGGGATCATCCTCGTCTCGCTTGCCTTCCAGCTCGTCTCGGGAGGCGGAAAAAGGAAAAAGGGAAAGAAAAAGGCGGGGAACGCCCGCTGACCGGGGCTGTTAAAAAAGTCCCGAAAAAAACAAGACGCCGAAGCAGGAAGTAACAGGCTTTCCGCTTTGGCGTTCTTTTTTACTCAGCA
>CADCPG010000257.1 GCA_902803255.1 uncultured Ruminococcus sp.
GAACTTGAAAAGTACATATGCTCGATAGCTCTCTCGGGAGCCCTCGACTTTATCAGGAAATACGAGTCGTCAGACGGCGACGCGTCAGACAAGGCCGCAGGAAGCGGGATCATCGGTCACTTCGGACTCGGCTTCTATTCGTCGTTCATGGTGAGCGACAGCGTCGAGATCGACACACTGTCATACACGGGGGGAGAGGCCGTCCACTGGAGCTGCACCGAGGCCGGCGACTACGTGATCACGAAATCGGACAGGGAGGAGCGCGGGACGACCGTAACGATGCACATCTCCGCGACGGAAAAGGACTATCTGCGCAGGGAAAAGCTCCTCGAGATCCTGAAAAAGTACTGTTCGTTCATGCCTGTTCCCGTCTATTTCGACTCTGGCGTGGAAGATACCGCGGCCGGTGACGGAAAAGACGGCGCGGCGGACGGGACCGGAAAGAAGGAGCCTCAGCCGATAAACGACACCCTCCCGCTCTGGGCAAAGCCCCAGTCGGAGATCACGGATGAGGAGTACAACGAATTCTACCACAAGCTGTTCTCCGATATAGACGACCCGCTCTTCCACATCCACATCAACGCAGACTATCCTCTGAACTTCAAGGGGATCCTCTACTTCCCGAAGATCAGGACCGAGACGCAGTCGCTCGAGGGCCACGTCAAGCTCTTCTACAACCAGGTGTTCGTCGCCGACAACATCAAGGAAGTCCTTCCCGACTATCTTCTCATGCTCCGCGGCGCTCTCGACTGTCCCGAACTTCCGCTTAATGTGTCGAGGAGCTACCTGCAGGACAGCGCGTATGTAAAGAGGATAGCCCAGTTCATAGTGAAAAAGGTCGCCGACAAGCTGAACTCGCTCGCAAAAAACGACAGGGAGAAATACGAGAAGGTCTACTCCGACATCCGGATATTCATCGAGTACGCCTGCCTGCGTGAGAAGAAGTTCTACGACAGGGTATCCGACAGCCTGCTTTTGCGTCTGACCGACGGAAAATACCGCACATTCGACGAATATCTGAAGAACGCGGAGCCGAAAAAGGAAACAGCCGGTGCCGGCGGCGCGGAGGCGTCAGACGGCGGGCAGGCCGGCGATAAAAAAGAAAAAGGATCTGAAGAGAAAGAGCCGGAGAGCGGCGGCGGCAAAAAGCCCGGGGGAACCGTTTATTACGCCACCGACACCGCGCTCCAGACGCAGTACATCTCGATGCTTACCGGAGCCGGAAAGGAAGTGGCCGTATTCGATCTGCTGCTCGATTCGCAGTATATCACCGCGATAGAGCAGTACCGCGAGGGCATCTCCTTCCGCAGAGTCGACGCCGATATATCCGACGCGGTGAAGGCCGGCGGCGGAGACGGTGAAAAAGACAAAGACGGCGGAAACAAGGTCCCTGAGGCGCTCGCCGGACTTATGAGAAAGGTATCGGGCAACGAAAAGCTCGAGGTCATAGCCGAACCGCTCGTCGACGCCTCGGTCCCGGCGGTCCTCACGGTCAGCGAGCAGTCGAGACGCTTCGAGGATATGATGAGGCTCTATGCGGCCCCCGGAGAAGAATATGTTCCGCCCGTACCGGCCGACATGAAGCTCACGCTGAACACGAGATGCGGGGCTTACGCCAAACTCGTGAAACTTGCCGGAGAGGGCGGCGGATCCGGAGACAGTGACGGCGGCAATGAGACCGCGAAGGCGGCGTCGCCGGAGGACGAAGCGGCCGAAAGATACGCGTCGTTCGTATACAGGCTCGCGCTGCTGGCGCAGAAGAAGCTCACTGCCGGCGAGCTCTCGGCATTCCTGTCCGACAGCTACCGGCTGCTCGAACTCTTCGACTGAGCGCGGCTCACGGAACATCGCTGACAAAAAACAGAGGCAAGAGAAGGACGAGAACTGAAATGGAAAGAGAATACAGGTTTTCCCGCAAGCTCGAGGCGCTCAAGCCATCGGCGATAAGGGAGATATTCAAATCGCTCACCGATCCGTCGATCATAGCTTTCGCAGCCGGGAACCCGGCTCCCGAGTCGTTCCCGGTAGGCGAGATGGCGGAGATCTCGTCGGAGATCTTCGCCGCGATGCCGGTGACCGCGCTCCAGTACGGAACCACCGAGGGGTACATGCCGCTCCGCACCGCCGTCGCGGCCAGACTGAAAGATAAATTTGGGATCGGCAGGTCGGTCGCCGCGGGCGACGCCTTCAACGACACGACCGTCATCGTCAGCGGCGGCAACCAGGGACTTGAGCTGGCCTGCAAGGCGTTCTGCAACGAGGGGGACGTCGTCATAGCCGAGGATCCGTCTTTCATCGGGGCCCTCAACGCCTTCAGGTCGAACGGAGCCGTGACGCTCGGCGTACCGATCGCGAGGACGGCGTCGGGCGAGGACGACGGCATGGACACCGAAGCGCTCGAAGAGCTGCTGAAAAAAGAGAAGAACGCGAAGCTCATATACGTGATCCCCACATTCCAGAACCCCGCCGGAGTGACGACGTCGCTCCGGAAGCGACGCGAGATCTACCGCCTCGCGAAGAAATACGGCGTCATGATCCTCGAGGACAACCCCTACGGTGAGCTCCGCTTCGACGGCGAGGACATCCCCACGATCAAGAGCATGGACGAGGACGGCATCGTGATCTACTGCTCGTCGTTCTCGAAGATCCTCTCGTCGGGAATGCGCATAGGCTATCTCTGCGCGCCCGAGAAGGTGATGCAGAAGATAGTCGTGGCAAAGCAGGTCGAGGACGTGCACACCAACATGTTCTTCCAGATCCTCTGCCACAAATACATGACCGAGCGAGATCTCGACGGCCACATCGCCGAAGTCAGGGCGATCTACCGCCGCAAGTGCGGCATCATGCTCTCGGCGCTCGACCGCGAGATGCCGGAGGAATTCACCTGGACGAGACCGAAGGGCGGCCTGTTCATATACTGTGAACTGCCCGGATGCGTAGATATGCAGGAATTCGTAAAACGCGCACTGGCAAGGAAGGTGGCGCTGGTCCCCGGGACCGCGTTCACTCCGGTAGCCGGAGCGCCGAGCAACGCGGTGAGGATGTCCTACTCGACGGCTTCGGACAGCGCTATAGAAGAGGGATGCCGCATACTCGGCGAACTCGCCCGCGAGATGCTCGCGGAGGCGAAAAAAGCTTAACAGACCCGCAAACGAACATTCGGGAAAACATGATATCGCGCGGGAGAAGGCAGGGCAGGGCAGGGCAGTGCGGAAAGCCGGCCGACGCGCGGCAAGGAGAAGACACAATGATCGATCCAAGACCGGTTTTATTCTCGGGAGTACAGCCGAGCGGAAACCTCACGATAGGAAACTACCTCGGTGCGATCGGCAGATTCGCCGAGTTTTCCGAGAAAAACAAATGCTTTTACTGCGTCGTCGACGAACACGCGATCACCGTCAGACAGGTGCCCGCCGATCTGCGCCGCAGGACATACGAGACGCTCGCGCTCTATATCGCCTGCGGTCTCGACGTCGAAAAGAACACGCTCTTCGTCCAGTCGCACGTTCCGGCTCACGCCGAGCTGGCCTGGATCCTCAGCTGCTACACGATGTTCGGTGAACTCTCGAGGATGACGCAGTTCAAGGACAAGAGCGCGAGACATTCCGACAATATCAACGCCGGACTCTTCACATATCCCGTGCTGATGGCGGCAGACATACTGCTGTACAGGGCGAGCGCCGTTCCGGTCGGAAGCGACCAGAAGCAGCACGTCGAACTGACGCGCAACATCGCGCAGCGGTTCAATCAGCAGTTCCCCGACACTTTCGTTGTTCCCGAGCCTGTCATCGCGACGTCGGGAGCGCGCATCATGTCGCTCGCGGAGCCCGACAAAAAGATGAGCAAGTCCGACCCCAACGAAAACGCGGTCGTGCGCATCCTCGACGATCGGGACACCGTGATCCGCAAGTTCAGGAGAGCGGTCACCGATTCCGGGAACGAAGTCAGATACTCGCCAGACAAGCCGGGAGTGAGCAACCTGATCGACATCTATTCCTGCTTCACCGGGAAGGACGTCGCCTCCGTCGAGCGCGAATTCGACGGGCTCGGATACGCCGAGTTCAAGACGGCCGTCGGAGAGGCGTGCGCCGACAGACTGGCGCCGGTCCAGACCGAGTACAAGCGCCTTCTCGCCGACAGGGCGTACCTCGAGGAAGTGATGAAGAAGGGCGCCGAAGAGGCCTCATACTACGCCGGCAGGATGCTCTCGAAGGTCAGAAGGAAGATCGGATTCGTGAACCTCTGATCCGCGCCCTCAAAGATCGATCAACGGAGTTTATGGAATGAAGATAGGTTTTGTAACGCTCGGATGCTCGAAGAACCTCCTCGACACCGAGGTGATGCTGCACGAGCTGTACGAGGCGGGCTACGAGATAACCCCGGAGGAGACCGAGGCCGACATCGTCGTGATCAACACCTGCGCCTTTATCGAATCGGCGAAAAAGGAGTCGATCGACAACATCCTCGACATCGCATGGCTCAAGGAGCACGCGAATCTCGGGGGGATAGTCGTCGCGGGTTGCCTCGTCGAGCGGTATAAGGACGAGGTGCTTTCGGAATTCCCCGAAGTCGACGCCGTCATAGGCACCGGCTCGGTGCACAGGATCGTAGAGGCCGTCGATTCGGTAAGGAGAAGGATAGAAGAGAGGCACCGGAACGGGAAGAAGGGCGCGAAGCACAAAAGGCCTGCTGCGGCGGACGGCGATAGATATTCCTCCTATTGCGACATAAACACGGTGGCTCTCGGAGGAGACCGTGTGGTGAGCGGCAGTTTTTCGACCTATCTCAAGATCGCCGAAGGCTGCGACAACCGCTGCACCTACTGCACTATACCCTCGATCAGAGGGAAATACCGTTCCCGTCCGATCGAAGACCTGACCGCGGAGGCCGCGGGGCTTGAGAAGATGGGGATCCGGGAGATAAACGTCATCGCCCAGGATATAACGCGCTACGGCATCGACCTCTACGGCGGTTATTCGCTTCCGAAGCTGCTGCGTGAACTGACTGCCGCGGCGCCGAAGACCTATTTCAGGCTGCTGTACTGCTATCCCGACAGGATCACCGACGACCTCGTCGCCGCGATCCGCGACCTGCCGCATGTCGTGAAATACATCGACATGCCGCTGCAGCATATCAGCGACCGCATCCTGCGCGCGATGAACCGCCGCGGCGATTCGAAACTGATAAGGGAAAAGATCGCGACCCTCAGGCGCGAAGTCCCCGGGATCACCCTGAGGACGACCTTCATAACCGGATTCCCCGGCGAGACCGACGGCGACTTCGACGAACTGCGCCGGTTCGTCCGCGAGACCAGGTTCGACCGGATCGGAGTCTTCCCGTATTCGCGCGAGGAGGGCACTCCCGCCGCCGGGTTCGACGGCCAGATCGACGAACAGCTAAGGCAGGACAGGGCGGACGCGCTGATGCTCGACCAGCAGCGGATCATAGCCGAAAAAAACGCGGAGGCCGCGGGAAAGACGCTGACCGTGCTCACCGAGGATTACGACTACGTATCGGAGAAGTACTACGGAAGGGGCGCGGCTGACGCCCCCGACGTCGACACCAAAGTCTTCTTCGGTTCGCCTGTGAAGATAAAGCCGGGCGAGTTCGTCGAGGTGAAGATCACAGACACCGTCGACTACGACCTTTACGGCGAATATTCGGGAGCCGCCGGCATGGGCGCCCCCGAAAAGGAGTGGCGCTGATGGAAAAGGGAAGCCCGGAAAGGAAAAGAGCAAAGCTCAATCTTCCGAACAGACTGACGGTGCTGCGCCTCGTCACTGTGCCCTTCTGCGTCGCGGCCGCAGTCATGCCGGAGAGCGTCATGCCCGGGTGGCTGTCGGCGCTCATCACGCTCGTCCTGTTCATCGCGGCGTCGGTCACCGACGCCCTCGACGGGCACATCGCTAGAAAATACGGTCTCATCACCGACCTCGGCAAGTTCCTCGATCCGCTCGCCGACAAGTTTCTCGTGATAGGCGTCATGCTGGCGGCTGTATACAGATACGATGCGATACGTCCGTGGTTCTTCTGGGTGGTATTCACCGTCATCTTCAGGGAACTCGCGGTCACGTCGCTGCGCCTCGTTGCGGTATCGTCGGGAAGCCGCAAGGTCATCGCCGCCGGCTGGACCGGAAAGATAAAGACGGTCTGCCAGATGATCTGCATCTGCGCCGTGCTGGGCGAGCCGCTGATCTGCCGGCTGCTGCCGGAGGGCGGCTTCGCGGCTTTCATTGCCGGATACAGGCCGCTCACACTGCTTTTTTCGGCGCTGACGGTGATATTCAC
>CADCPG010000258.1 GCA_902803255.1 uncultured Ruminococcus sp.
GCATCAACGCCGCCATGAAGGCCGCTTCCTCCGAGTCCTTCGGTTACAACGAGGATCCGATCGTATCCTCCGACGTCATCGGCATCAGATACGGCTCGCTCTTCGACGCCACCCAGACGATGGTCGCCAAGATCGACGACGACACATATCAGGTACAGGTCGTCTCCTGGTACGACAACGAGAACAGCTACACCAGCCAGATGGTCCGCACCATCAAATATTTCGCTGAGCTTGCGTAATAACAGCTTCCGCTGAAAAAACCGCCGCGGCGGGGATGACTCCCTTCCGCGGCGGTCTTTTATACCGTATCAGCCGGCCTTCGTGAAATTGTATTCCGCGTCCGACTTCCACAGACTTACCGAGGTCGCCCCGTCGGCGATATACCAGTATCCGCCGCCCAGCGATATGATGCCGGTGTCCGCCTTCGCCGGGATCTTCCCGCCGCCTATGGCCGCCTTCACTCCCGAGGCGCCCCAGACCTTTTCGGTAAGCCCGTTCCCCTGGATCCCGAGCAGCGGAAGATGCGGCACCGACGGAAACTTTCCGTCTCCGTCCGCGTAGCATCCGGCTCGCTTTTTCACCATGTCCGCCACCGACGGACTGGCGGGAGTGCTGTGCTGACCTGCCTCGAGCTCGCGGTATTCGGGCTCTCTGCTTCCGTCGGTCACGAAGAGCGACGCCCCGGAAAAGTATTCCTTCCTCGTTCCGTATGTGCAGAGGATGAGATTTCCGGTGTCGGCTTCGTATTCCAGGTTCTGCACGCCGTATCTCGTGTTGCCGGTAAAAACGTAATATGTTTCGTCGGCGCGGAGCAGCTCGCTGTCGTCGTAACCGGCCGACAGGCCGCGCTCGTAAGTAAAGCGGAACAGACGCTCGGGAGTCAGCTTGCCCGGATCGTACGCCTGAATTATATTGTAGTCGTTGTCGAACCTGACGCTCGTCCAGTCGCCGGCCCCGTATACGCCGTACGCGACGAGCATGTATATCCTGTTCCCCGCCCCGGGGATCCTGCCGAAGGTCACTCCGTCGATGCCTGAGCAGCCGAACCTGTGGCCCTGCAGCTGCTCGTTCACCGCGAAGCCGTCGGGGCTGAGAATCCTGTCGGAGAGCGGGTCTCTGAAATCGGCCGTCGGCTCGTACAGCAGCACGGCATCGACGCCCTCGTCCATCTCCTTCATGTCCATACCGACACTCGTGATCTTTTCGGGATCGAAGACGCATATGAAGAACTTCTTGCCGGGGTCCTTGTATTCCAGCGAACCGTATACCCTGCCGTCGTACCAGGCGAGACAGCCGAGATGCGCCCCTCCGGATGTGCCGAAACTCCCCTTCCCGAATCCGCCGACCGACCCCACGACCTTGCCCGTCTTCATGTCGAGCTTGGCGAGGACATCGGTGTACGAAAAATACATGTATTCGAGTTTGTCGTCGACGCATATGCCCTGCAGATGCGAGCTCGACCCGCAGGTGTCGACCGTGTCGAAGCTGTGCGCCCTCTCCCGCAGCGCGGTCTCCCACAGCAGCGGTAACTGCGGGGCCTGAGGCGACGTCGTTTCGCCGACTGATGCGGCAGCGGTCGTACCCGCGGCCTCCGTGAGCGGCTCCTGTGACGTCGGCCCGTCCGTGCCCTGCGGTGCACACGACGCGAGTGCCGCGCAGATCACAAATGCAGCCGCGGCAAAGAACAGCACCGCGACCGAAATGCGTGATGCGCCTCCGGCGCGGCGTCCCCGCGGGAACTGTCCTTCCGCCACTTTCCCCTGCCGACGCGGGATTTTCAGGCTCTGCGAAGTTTCAGATCTCTTTTCTGTCATATCGTTTCCTCTCTGTCCGGGTCTCTCCGGACCGCCGTGTTTCCGGGACAGGACGCCCGGCAAACAATCCGCTCCCCATTATTATACACCAAACCCGGCCAAAGCCGAAGAAAAAACTCTTTTTTCCCCAGCCGGCGAAAAAAAGATTGACAAAACCGGCAAAGCGCTGTATAATATACGGCGTTCCGCACGTGACTCATTAGCTCAGGCGGTAGAGCACTTGACTTTTAATCAAGGTGTCCGGAGTTCGAATCTCCGATGGGTCACCAATACAACCCTATCCGAACCGTTCAGGTAACTTGTTCGTTACC
>CADCPG010000259.1 GCA_902803255.1 uncultured Ruminococcus sp.
AGCGGAACAAAAACCGTCAAGTGCACAGACAGAGGAAGAAGAAATGAAATACAACTACCTTGAAGTCGAAAAAAAGTGGCAGGACCGCTGGGAGAAGGCCGGAGCCTTCAGAGCGGCCGATCCGGGAGAGGCCGGGAGCGAAAAGAAGAAATTCTACGCTCTCGTCGAGTTCCCGTATCCCTCGGGCGCCGGCATGCACGTCGGCCACATCAAGGCCTACACCGGGCTTGAAGTGATCTCGCGCAAGCGCCGGATGGAGGGGTACAACGTGCTCTTCCCGATGGGTTTCGACGCCTTCGGACTGCCCACCGAGAACTACGCAATAAAAACGGGCACCCACCCGCGCGAGGTAACCGACCGCAACATCCGGAAGTTCACCGGACAGCTGAAGCGCGTCGGATACTCGTTCGACTGGACGCGCGTCGTCGATACCACCGACGAAGACTACTACAGGTGGACACAGTGGATCTTCGTTCAGATGTTCAAAGCCGGACTCGCCTTCCGCGATACCGCGCTCGTCAACTACTGCCCGTCGTGCAAGGTCGTCCTCTCGAACGAGGACTCGCAGGGCGGCAAGTGCGACATCTGCCACAGCGACATCATCCAGAAATCCAAGGACGTCTGGTATCTCCGCATCACCGAGTACGCCGACAAGCTGCTGAACGGTCTCGACGGCGTCGACTACCTCCCCAACATCAGGCAGCAGCAGGTCAACTGGATCGGCCGCTCAGAGGGCGCTTTCGTCAACTTCCCGCTCGCCGGGACCGACGAAACGCTCCGCATATACACCACGCGCCCCGACACCCTCTTCGGCGTTACCTTCATGGTCATGGCGCCCGAGCATCCGCTGATCGACAAATACGCGTCGAGGATCGCCAACATGGACGAGGTCGCCGCCTACCGCTCGGTCTGCGCGAAGAAGACGGAGTTCGAGCGCACTCAGCTCGTCAAGGAGAAGACGGGCGTGAAGCTTCAGGGCCTCACCGCGGTCAACCCGCTGAACGGTAAGGAGATCCCGATCTACATCGCCGACTACGTGATGATGGGCTACGGCACCGGCGCGATAATGGCCGTTCCGGCGCACGACACGCGCGACTGGGAGTTCGCAAAGAAGTTCGGGATCGACATCATCGAGGTCATAAAGGGCGGTGACATCTCCCGCGAGGCCTACACCGGCGACGGCGAGATGGTCAATTCGGAGTTCTTAAACGGATATACGAACAAGAAGGATTCGATAAAGCGCATGACCGCCGAGCTCGTCTCTCGCGGGATAGGCGAGGGCGGAGTCCAGTACAAGATGAAGGACTGGGCGTTCAACCGCCAGCGCTACTGGGGCGAGCCGATCCCGATCGTGCACTGCCCGAAGTGCGGCATGGTCCCGGTACCCGAAGACGAGCTCCCGCTGAAGCTTCCGCCGATGAAGGAGTTCGCGCCCGGACAGGGAGGCGAGTCGCCTCTCGCCAGGATCGAGTCGTTCGTAAACTGCAAGTGCCCCGTCTGCGGCGGCGACGCGAAGCGCGAGACCGACACCATGCCCCAGTGGGCCGGGTCGTCTTGGTACTTCCTCCGCTACACCGATCCGCACAACGGCGACTGCCTCGCTGACCCCGGGAAGCTCAAATACTGGCTTCCCGTCGACTGGTACAACGGCGGCATGGAGCACGTCACGCGTCATATGATCTATTCGCGCTTCTGGCACAAGTTCCTCTACGACATCGGAGCCGTTCCCACGTCCGAGCCCTACGCGAAACGTACCGCCCAGGGCCTGATCCTCGGCCCCGACGGCGACAAGATGAGCAAATCCAAGGGGAACGTCGTCGATCCCAACGACGTCATAGACGAATACGGAGCCGACGTCCTCCGAACATACATCCTCTTCATGGGCGACTACAGCGCCGCCGCCCCCTGGTCCGAGAACGGCGTCAAGGGCTGCAAGCGCTTCCTCGAGAGAGTCGACGATCTCTTCGTCATCTCCCGCGGGAACGGGTCGACTCCCGAGCTCGAGACCTCATTCCACAAGACGGTGAAGAAGGTGACCGACGACTACGAGGCGATGAAGTTCAACACCGCCATCGCGGCGCTCATGGGCCTCATAAACGAGATCTTCGAGGTCGGTCATCTGACCCGCGACGAGCTGCTCACATTTATCAAGCTGCTCTGTCCCGTCGCGCCTCACCTCTGCGAGGAGATAAACGAACGCCTCGGCAACAAGGGACTCCTGTCGCTCTCGTCCTGGCCGACATATGACGAGGAAAAGACCGTCGACGCGACGGTTGAGGTCGCCGTGCAGATCAACGGCAAGCTCCGCGGGACCGTACTGCTCCCGAAGGACTGCCCGAAGGATCAGGCGCTGCAGATCGCGAGATCCGACGCGAAGATCGCGTCGATCCTCGAAGGGAAGACGGTCGTAAAGGAGATCACCGTTCCCAACCGGATAATAAACATAGTGGTGAAATAAAATGAAGAAGCCGCCGGGGATACCGGTATGCTTCTCCGCTGTCTGTCCGGGGATTGACAAAAACCCCGTAAGATGGTATAATATCTATTCGCAACTCTGCCGGACGGCCGCGCGGTATCATGCCGAAAGGTTTTACCGTGAGGAAAGTCCGGGCTTCAAAGGGCAGGATAGCTGATAACGTCAGCCGCGGGTGACCGCCGGGAAAGTGCAACAGAAATAAACCGCCGAACAGCGCCTCCGGGCGCGTGTGGCAAGGGTGGAAAGGCGAGGTAAGAGCTCACCAGTTCGCACGGTAACGTGCGTCCGCTGTAAACCCTATCCGAAGCAACACCGCATGGGGATCGCCGGCCCGGCAGATATCCCCGGGTGGCA
>CADCPG010000260.1 GCA_902803255.1 uncultured Ruminococcus sp.
ATCTTTACGGCGGGGGCCGAGCCGCTGTATTTGATAAGGACGGAATCGAACACGGTCGCGAATTCCTGCGTCATGGCGGCAAGCCATGGAGTGTCCTCGAAAGCCATTATCCCGACATTTCTGATATTCTTCCCCCCGTTAACGGCCGAGAGCGATCTGCATCCGGCAAACGCGCCGTCTCCGACGGATATGACGGAGTCGGGAAATTCGACCGAGACCAGCGAAGTGTTCTCTGAAAAGGCGAAGTCGCCGACGGCGGCAAGAGGACGTCCGTCGATCTCGGACGGGAGGCGTACCGCGGACGACGATCCCGTGTAAGCCGTTATCATCGCGCAGCCGTCGGAGTCGGTGACGTAGGTGAAGTCTCCGCTCACCGAGGGCTCTCCCGAAGCCGCGGCAAAGACCGCGGTTTTGTATGTCCCGGCGGCCCCGTTATCTTCAGTCGGGAAATCCTCTGAGCTCTTCGCTGTCTTCGACGAAAAGACGGGGGATGCTCCCTTCAGTTCGTCGTTGCCCGGAGCGACGTCGATCCTGCCCCATGCCGATTCGCTGCCGGCGTAGCCTATCCCGCCAATCGACAAACATCCCGAGAAGGCCGAGTCGCCGACCTCCCGGAGCGACCTCGGGAGAGTGATATCGTAAAGCGCGGCGCAGTTCCGGAACGCCTGCGCTCCCACAGTCCTGATCTTCGGAGCCGTCACCGCGGTGAGCGAGGAGCATTTGGTGAAGCAGCGCTCCGGGATGTCTTCGAGACCGTCGAGCCCTGCATAGACGAGCGAGCCGCAGTCGAAGCAGAGATCGGGGCCGCACGATCTCACGGAGCCGGGCAGTATGAGGACGGTCAGCGACGAACAGCCGTAGAAGACCGACGACCCGACGGTCTTCAGTTTCTTCGAGAAGACTGCCGATGTCAGCGAAGAGTCGCCCTCGAAGGCCGAGTTTCCGAGCGACGTTACTGCCGACAGGTTCTCGCAGTGCGTGAGATTCGGGCAGTCCGAGAACGCGTATGCGCAAAGTTCGGATGTGTTTCCGAGGTCGGCGAAGGTGAGGGCGGAGCAGCCGGAGAATGCCGAGGTCCCTATCTTCTTGACGTTTTCTCCGATGATCACGGCATAGAAATCCTGTCTGCCGGAAAAAGCGCCGTCGCCGACCGATACGACCCTGTGTCCGTCGGCTTCGTCGGGGATGCGCAGTATGCCGTCTGCCGGGGCGTCAGATCCTGTAAGTTCCGCGGCGCCGTTCTCGTAAAGACTGTAGACAAGTCCCCCGGACGTACGGTTTCCCTCGCTTACAAGAGCGTATTCGGGACTGCCGCATCCCGCAAACAGCGGCGCGGCTGCGGCAAATACGAGGAGCAGCACAGTGAAACGGCAGGCGAAAAGGAGCCGGGGCACGCGGCACAGTCCGGATCTCGTCAGTCTGTTTTTTTCAAAATGTTCATTCATGGTTCGGTCGGTTGTGTGTGATCGTTCGCGGCGACGCCGTCATTTTCAGGTCCGGACGTCGGGAGAGGCGGGCGCACCGGCTCGGTCTTGAGCGGGTCGTATTCGTATCTGCCGCAGCAGAATCCGGCGTCGGTGACGCCCTTTCTGTCGCAGAGGACCTTACCGCCGGGGACCGAGAGCTTCCGCGAGAAGACGCAGGTGAGGCAGCACTTTCCGCTGTCGGGATAGTCTTCAGGTTCAGCAGCGCGCCTCTTTGCGCCGGCGGCATCCCCGCTCTCTGCCCGGGACTTTCCGCCGCGGGCAGCGGGGCTCTCGGTCTCGCCGTCCTTCATAACTGCGGTGAACGAGAGGAGGTAGCCTGTGATATACAGAACCAGAAGCAGGATGCTGAAGGCGAACAGCCCCGATTCCGCGGCAGGAGCAAGGAATGATACCTTTCCGACTGCGGGAAATACCTCGCCCAGCGTATACCGTTCCACCTTCCCCGCGAACAGAGCCGCGACCCACAGGAGGTATTCGAGAGCGAAATATATGAGGGATGTCACCAGTATCGCTGTTCTGCCTTTTTTCTTCATCGCGCCGTGACTGCAGAGCAGGGCGCAGAATCCGAGGTACACGATCCCCGCACCGCACACGGCGGTAAGACCGGTATATCCGAAAAATTCGGCGGAAAGACCGGCGGCGCCGACTCCCAGTGCCGCGAGCGCCGTCCCGATGTCGGAAAAGAAGAATACCGACAGGAAGACAAAAACCGGCATTGAGATGAAATACGTGAGCAGTCTCCGCCTCACCGGGGCGCGCCGCAGGGGAATGAACAGCACCGCGGCGCAGCACGCGGCGACGGCTACGGTGATGATCAGAATGAGCGA
>CADCPG010000261.1 GCA_902803255.1 uncultured Ruminococcus sp.
CCTCCGGCGGGATCTCAGAAAAAACCTCCGGCCGGATCTCAGGAGACACCTCCGGCGGGACCTCAGGAGACACCTCCGGCGGGGTCTCAGAAAAAACCGCTGGAGGAATCTCAGGCAAAACCTCGGGAAACACATAAAGAGAAACATACGGAAAACGCTCCGGAGAACGCTGCAGTGGAAACCTCGCCCGGGGCAGAGACAGAGACAGGGACAGGGACAGGGACAGAGACAGGGACAGAACAAAATGTCGGGGCGGCCAGGGAAGGTATCCCCGGAAACGGTTCCGGGACACAGACGGACGCGGCATGCCGCGAGGCATCCGGAACGTCCGCCGAAAATGAATGATAACGCCGGAGGAATTGAGCCGATGAGAATAGTGATAAAGATTGGGACCTCTACGCTTGCGCACCCGGGCGGCAGGCTGAACATCCGCCGCACCGAGGAGATATGCAAGATCATCAGCGACATAAAGAACGCCGGGAGCGAAGTGATCGTCGTGACGAGCGGGGCCATCGGGATGGGCAGCGGCAAGCTGGGACTCCCGGGCAGGCCGACCGACATAACGACGAAGCAGGCCGCGGCGGCCGTCGGTCAGTGTGAGCTTATGTACACCTACGACAGGCTCTTCGGCAAGTACAGCCACACGGTGGCGCAGATCCTGCTCACCGCGTCCGACTTCAGTCACGGCGACAGGCACGAGAACCTGAAGAACACGCTGGGCAGGCTGCTCGATCTCGGCGCCATTCCGGTGATAAACGAGAACGACAGCGTCGCGACCGACGAGATCAAGGTCGGCGACAACGACCGGCTGTCGGCACTGGTGGCCGTCAGCGCCGGTGCGGAGCTGCTCATCATACTGTCGGACACCGACGGCCTCTATACCGCCGATCCCCGCGAGGACCCCGGAGCCGAGCTCATACGCAGGGTGGAGAAGATCGACGGGAAACTGCTCGCGCTCGCGGGCGGCAGCGGCAGCGAACTCGGCACCGGCGGAATGAAGACCAAGCTCGAGGCGGCGTCGATCTGCCTTGAGAACTCCGTGGACATGGCGATAGCCGGCGGCGGATGCCCGTCGGTGCTATACGATATCATCGAAGGCTACCCGATGGGCGGCCCCGACCCCGAAAAAGTCAAATGCACATACTTCCGGGCCGTCAAAGCCATTGATAAGTGAGGTAACCGCATGACCACCCTTGAGATACTGAAAAGAGCGAAGGCCGCCGCTCCCGCGGTCGCCTCGCTCAGCGACGCCGAAAAGTCGCGCGCTCTCCTTTGCATGGCCGACGCGATAGAAGCCGCCGGAGAGTCGATCCTCGCCGCGAACCGTCTCGACCTCGAAGACGCCGCGGGCAGGCTGTCGGAGGTGATGACAGACCGCCTGCGCCTCACTCCGGCCAGGATAAAGGGGATGGCGGACGGAATAAGGGAGGCCGCGGCGCTCCCCGATCCCGTGGGCAGGGTCCTGCAGAGGAGCGAGAGGCCGAACGGCCTCGTCATCGAGAAGGTTAGCGTCCCGCTGGGGGTGATCGGTATCATCTACGAGAGCCGCCCGAACGTCACGTCGGACGCCGCCGCGCTCTGCTTCCGCAGCGGGAACGTCTGCGTGCTCAAGTCGGGACGCGAGGCGTACAGGAGCTCGGCCGCGATAACAGAGGTCATCCGCGAGGCGGTCGCGCCTTTCGGAGCCAGGGACGCCGTGAACATCCTCGAGGACAATTCACGCGCCGCGGCGGCCGAAATGATGACGGCGACGGGGCTCGTCGACGTCCTCATCCCGCGCGGAGGCGCGGGGCTCATCCGGGCGTGCGTCGAGCAGTCGAAGGTACCGGTCATCAAGACGGGCACCGGCATCTGCCACGTTTTTGTCGAGAATACCGCCGATCAGCGGATGGCGCTCGACATAATAGAGAACGCGAAGACGTCGAGACCGTCGGTGTGCAACGCCGAGGAGGTCTGTCTCGTCGATGCCGGGATAGCTGAGAGCTTCCTGCCCGAACTGGCCGGGAGACTGCGGGAGAGACGCGCGGCGGCCGGCGCGAAGCCGGTCGAGCTGAGGCTCTGCCCCCGCGCCGCGAAGATCATAGACGGCACTCCGGCGTCGGACACCGATTTCGACACCGAATTCCTCGACTACATACTCGCGGTGAAGGTCGTCGACGGCACGGAAGAGGCGGTGCGGCATATCTCCGCCCATTCGACCGGGCACAGCGACGCCATAGTCACCCGCGACGCGGCGGCGGCCGAATACTTTCTGAACGCGGTCGACAGCGCGGCGGTCTACTGCAACGCCTCGACGAGGTTCACCGACGGCGGGGAGTTCGGGCTGGGATGCGAGATAGGCATCTCCACGCAGAAGCTCCACGCGCGGGGACCGATGGGCCTCGCGGAGCTGACATCGTACAAGTACAAAGTCCGCGGAAACGGACAGACGAGGTGAGGCGTCCGGCAGCCGCGTGACGCGCGGCGGCGGACATCGCATGAAAACGGAATATGAGAAGGAAGAGGAAGAGGAAAAGGAAAAGGAGAAGAGCAGATGAGCGGATCGAAATACAAAGCCGGATTCATAGGATGCGGGAACATGGGCGGCACGCTGGCGTCGGTCTGCGCGCGCGCGGTCGGAGGAGGCTGCGTCGCGCTGTACGACCCCGACACCGCGAAGACGGCGGCGATCGCCGCATCGACGGGAGCGTCGGTGCTGGGATCGGCGGAAGAGGCCGTCGGTTCCTGCGAATATGTGTTTCTCGGCGTGAAGCCGCAGATAATGAAGGACCTGCTGCACGGGATAGCGGGGGCAGCCGCGAAGCGCCCCGGAGTCGTCTTCGTATCGATGGCGGCCGGGATAGAAACTTCCTATGTTAAAAAGGAGACCGGTCTTCCCGGGCTCCGGGTCATAAGGATCATGCCGAACATGCCGTGCAGGTCGGGGGAGGGGATGATACTCTGCTCGCCCGCCGCAGGCGTGAGCGAGGAGGAGTACGCGTCGTTCCTGCCGCTCCTTGACGGGGCGGGGAGGATCGCACGCATACCCGAGAAGCTGATCGACGCCGCATGCGCCCTGTCTGGCAGCGGACCGGCCTACGTCTTCATGTTCATCGAGGCTCTGACCGACGCCGGTATCGAATGCGGACTTCCGTCTGACATCGCGAAGCTGCTTGCCGCCCAGACCGTCCTGGGTTCGGCGAAGAGCGTCCTCGACGCAGGTGACGGCGCGGATCCCGGCGCCATGAAGACCGCGGTGTGCAGCCCGGGCGGGACAACGATCGCCGGAGTCCACGCGCTCGAGGAGAAAGCCTTCCGGGCAGCGGTGATGGATGCCGTGGCCGCCGGATACAAAAGGGCTCTCGAACTTAGGCAATAGAGCGGAAAAACATGCATCATGCACAAAATGAGGCTCTGAATCTTGTGCAAAACGACGTTTTTGCTGTGTCGATATTGACAATTTGGTTGTTATTTGATATAATGTATGCCAAATAGGGGGCCGTGTGCCGAAGACCGGTCCGCTTTAAATAAGATCATCAAATTTTAATCGAAAGAGGTACAAAAATGCGCAAAACATTAAGTATCGTCCTCGGTCTCATCATGATCGTTTCGCTCTTCAGCTTCGGAACCTCCGCCGCTGAAGGCGAGGCCATCAAGGATGCCGCTGGATTTGCTGCGATGAAAGAAGACGGCAAGTATTATCTTGACGCCGACATCAGCATCTCCGCCAGCTACGACAAGAACTTTGTCGGCGTGCTCGACGGAAACGGCCACACCGTAACGGTCACCGCTCCGCTCTTTGCGGAATTCGGCGGAACCGTTAAGAACCTGACCATCGACGGCGAGATCGCCGCTACCGGAAACGCCGGTGCGCTTGCCGCCAAGGTAACGGCTACCTATACCGATTCCTTCCTTGACTATGCTCTTGTTCAGAACGTCACCAACAAGGCAAAAGTCACCCTGACCATCGACCCCGCTTTCGCTCCCGCTACCGCTGCCGAGAGAGTTGCTGTCGGCGGTTTCACGGGCAACGCAGTTGAGTACGGTACGATCAGATTCGAGAGCTGCGTCAACGAAGGCGATGTCACCACCCTCTACACCGGCGAAGCCAAACCGATCGAGAACTACGCCGGCGGCTTCGTAGGAAGATGCGATGCCATGGAGGCCTTTGAGTGCGAGAACAAGGGCAACGTCACTGCCGAAAACGGAACTGCCGTCATCGGCGGATTCATCGGCCGCGCTTCCTGGAACGCTCTCACCAACTATGTCAACTTCGAGTACTGCACCAACAACGGTAACATCACCAGCGGATACGATGCCGGCGGTATCATCGGATATGCCGGACTCGGCTCCAACATCTGCGCCTACGACATGGGCAACACCCCCTACAGATACTTCGCCTGCATCAACACCGGCACTATCCAGGGCACCCATTACTGCGGCGGTATAGTCGGTTACAACTACACCAACGGCGGTGATATCAACCAGACATTCGACCTCGAGTTCTGCCTCAACACCGGTAAGATCATCGGTAAGCAGTGGGGCTCCAACTTCATCAGCTACTCGAACAGTAAGTTCAACACCCTTTGCTACAACATCGGTATCGGTGAATTCGAAGCTCTTCCGGATGCTACCGAATACTTCCCGACCTTCCTCGGCTGCTCTTCGGTCAACTACGCCGATGACGAGAACATCCATCACAACTACGTTGTCGATGACGCCGGCAAGATCAGATGGACCAACTGGGCTACCGCCGATTCCAACGAAGGCAACAGACACAACGCTCAGTGGGGCTGGGACAACAACAAGTGGACAAAGGTGACCGCTGCCGATCTCGCCACCGGCCAGATCTGCTATGAGATCAACAAGGCCGCCGGCATCAACGGTCTCAACCAGACCATCGGCGCCGATGCGACACCCACACCGTCCAAGGCTTCCGCGTTCGTCGTGAAGGACGGCTCCAACTACAAGAACGGGACCAACCCCGAGTTCAAGGAGCTCGAAGCTTATGCCATCACCGATGAAGTGACCACTGAAAAGATCACCAAGGCTGTCACCACCAAGGCTGCCACCACGGCTGAGGTAACCACCGCCGCGCCCGGAACAGATGCTCCGGCCGATGATGTGACGACCGCTGCTCCCACGACTGAGCCTGCCCCTTCCGGCGGATGCAAATCCGTCGTCGGCATCGGTGTTGCCGTCGTTGCGATGCTCGGTATCGCCTACGTTTCGAAGAAGAGATTCTGAGAAATAAAATAGTATATCGCCTTCCCGGATGAAGGCGATACACCACAAGCCTGCACCCCCGCGCGACGTCAGTCCGCGGGGGTGCAGGCGGTTAAAGACGAATGATATCCGTCCCGAAGAAACAATGGGGGGCGGAAGAGGATAAGGCGATGAGCGGGAGCAGAAAATTTACAAACGACTACAGCGAACTGTGCCACCCTGATGTCCTCGCGGCCCTGAGCAGGGCTGCGAAGGCCGGAGAGCAGAATACGGCATACGGGCTCGATAAACACTCCGCCGCGGCGGCGGACGCCATACGGCGCGTTTTCGGGCTTCCAGAGGGGGAGGTCTTCCTCCTGACCGGAGGGACCCAGACGAACATGACCGTCATATCCTATCTGCTGCGCCCGTACGAAGCGGCGCTGGCGTGCGGCACCGGCCACATAAACGTCCATGAGACCGGAGCCGTCGAGGGAAGCGGCCACAAAGTGATCACCTGCCCGGGGAGGGACGGCAGGATCCTTCCTGACGAGGCGGAAAGACTGATACTGCTCCATGCCGACGAGCACATGGTGAAGCCTGGCCTCATATACATATCCGACGCCACCGAGACCGGTTCGGTCTATACCGCGTCGGAACTTCTCGCGCTCCGCGAGGTATGCGACAGACACGGCCTGTATCTGTTCATCGACGGCGCAAGGCTCGCCTCCGCGCTGACCGCTCCGGGGACCGACGTTACGCCTGGGCTGATCGGGCAGGTCGCCGACGTCTTCTACATCGGAGGTACGAAGAACGGTCTGCTCTCGGGAGAGGCCGTCGTGTTCCGCGACGGCTCGCTATGCGGCGGATTCCGCCGCCATATCAAGAACCGCGGCGCGATGCTGGCCAAGGGCTTTGTGCTTGGCATCCAGTTCGAGGCGCTCTTCTCCGACGGACTCTTTTTCAGGATGGCGGAACACGCGAACGGGCTCGCCGAAGGTCTGCGGAAGTCGCTTCGGAAGGCGGGCGCCGAATTAACTGGGTCATCGCCGACGAACCAGATATTCGTACGGCTCGACGCGGACGCGGCCGAGACGCTGATCTCGGAGTTCGGTCTCGAGCGCTGGGAGGTGCACGGCGACGGCAGAGAGACGGTTCGTATCGTCACCTCCTTCGCTTCCGACGAGAAGAGCTGCCGCGCGCTCGGAGAGCGCGTCGCCGAACTGCTGCGAAAGAAATGACCGTAAGCCGGAAGGCCGCCGCACGGCGTCCTCCCGTTCAAAAACGACAATGTCTTTGAGACAAAACAGGTGGCTGTTAAAAACTCTTTCAGCGGGTTTCTAACAGCCACTTTTTTCAGTTGTCTTCTTTTGTCAGTCGTCTTTCAGATTTCCGCAGTGAGAACATCCCATGGCGCAGGTCGCGCAGTTTCCGGTGCAGCCGCCCTTCTTTTTCTTTTTGTCTCTCACAAGAGAGA
>CADCPG010000262.1 GCA_902803255.1 uncultured Ruminococcus sp.
GTACGACTGCCCGTCGGTCATCATCTCCAGACGCCCCTGCGTGCTGCTCAAGTACGTTAAGACCGCTCCTCCGCTGAAGATCGACAGAGACGCCTGCCGCTCCTGCCGGCGCTGCATGAAGCTCGGCTGCCCGTCGATCTCGATAAAAGAGGGCAAGGCCCGCATCGACGGCACTCTCTGCACCGGATGCGGAGTCTGCACTCAGCTCTGTCCCTTCGGCGCGATAGGCCGGGACTGACGATCCGGAGGCAATAAGATGAACGAAGTTGTAAGCATACTCATAGTAGGCGTCGGCGGCCAGGGAACGCTTCTGGCCAGCAAACTGCTCGGCAGGATACTCCTGGCCGAGGGATACGACGTGAAGGTCTCCGAGCTCCACGGGATGAGCCAGCGCGGAGGGAGCGTCGCGACCTACGTAAAATACGGAAAAAAGGTCTATTCACCCGTCATCGACGACGGAGAGGCCGACTTTATAGTCTCATTCGAAATGCTCGAGGCGGCAAGATGGGCGCACTGCCTGAAGCCGGGCGGACTGATCATAACGAACACCCAGCAGATCGACCCCATGCCGGTGACGACCGGGGCCGCCGAGTACCCGGTGGGCCTCGCGGAGACGCTCGCGGACTCCGGCATCCGCATCGACGCCTTCGACGCTCTGACCCCGGCGGTCGAAGCCGGAAGCGCGAAGGCCGTCAACATACTGCTCATGGGCAGGCTCGCGCGCTATCTCGGCATCGGGCGCGAAAAATGGATCGAAGCGATAAAACTCTCGGTCCCGCCGAAGTTCACAGAGATGAACCTGAAGGCGTTCGAGACGGGATACGGAATGAACTGATCCGCACGGCGGACACGCGACCATACATAATAACAAGAAAGACAGACGGAAAAACAGATGAGAAAGAAGTACTGGCAGCCCGAACTCGAGACTGCGCCGCGCGAGGTCATCGCGAAGCTGCAGCTCGAAAGACTGAAAGAGACTGTAAAAAGAGTGTACGGCCGCGTTCCGCTCTTCAGGCAGAGGATGGACGCCGCCGGGATCTCTCCGGAGGATGTAAGGTCGCTCGACGACCTCGCAAAGCTTCCCTTCACCACCAAACAGGACCTGCGTGACACCTACCCCTACGGCATGTTCGCGTGCGACATGACAGACGTCGTACGCCTCCACGCCTCATCCGGAACGACCGGAAAGCAGATAGTGGTCGGCTATACAAAGAACGACCTCAAAACCTGGGACAACCTCATCGCGAGGCAGCTGACCGCCGCGCAGATCGGCGAGGACGACTTCATACAGGTCGCCTTCGGGTACGGACTCTTCACCGGAGGTCTGGGACTTCACGGCGGAGCCGAACTCGTCGGCGCCACCGTCATTCCCGTCTCGACAGGCAACACGGCAAGACAGCTGACCATCATGCAGGACTTCGGCTCGACCGCTCTCTGCTGCACCCCCTCGTACGCCATGTACCTCGGCGAATCGGCCGAGGCGGCGGGGATCAGCGGCAAACTCAGGCTCAGAGCCGGCGTCTTCGGCGCCGAGCCCTGGACCGAGGAGATGCGCCGCCAGATCGAATCGAAGCTGCATCTCCGGGCATATGACGTCTACGGACTTACCGAGGTCATGGGTCCCGGCGTCTCATACGAGTGCGGAGAACAGCACGGCATGCATGTCAGCGAGGACTGCTTCATAGTCGAGGTCATCGATCCCGACACCGGAGAGCCGGTCCCCGACGGCACCTACGGCGAGCTCGTATTCACATCGCTCACCAAGGAGGCCTTCCCCGTGATCCGCTACCGCACGCGCGACATCTGCTCGATCACCCGCGAGCCCTGCGCCTGCGGACGCACCTTCGCGCGCATGTCGAAGCCGCGCGGACGCACCGACGACATGCTCATCATCAGGGGAGTCAACGTCTTCCCGTCGCAGATCGAAACGGTGCTCATCAACCTCGGGTACGCCCCCAACTACCAGATAATCGTCGACAGAGTCAACAATCTCGACGTCTTCGAGGTGAAGGTGGAGCTGACCGAGGAGATCTTCGACGACACCCTCTCGGTCCTCGCCAGAAGAGAGAAGGCGATCGCCGACGCGATGCGCTCGCTGCTCGGGATCGGACCCAAGATCACGCTCGTCAACCCGCGCTCGATAGAGCGCTCCGAGGGCAAGGCCAAGCGCGTCATCGACCGCCGCGTCCTCCACGACTGATCTCCCTCCGCACGAAAGGAAGGTATTTGAAATGTCAGTAAAACAGCTTTCTGTTTTTATAGAGAACAGACCGGGCACGCTGGTCGAGGTGACCGAGACCATGGCTGCCGCGGGGATCGACATCAGAGCGCTCTCGCTCGCCGAGACTCCCGACTACGGCATCCTGCGGCTCATCGTCAGCGACGCCGAAAAGGCTTTTGAGGTGATAAAAGCCACAGGACGCACCGTCTCGATCAACCGCGTCCCCGGGATCCGGGTCGGCGACAGACCGGGCGGGCTCTCGGCGGCGCTGAAGGTACTCACGAACGCCGGCTTCGACGTCGAATACATGTACGCGTTCATATCCGAACACGCGGGATGCGCCGACGTCGTGCTCCGCGTGGGCGACACTGCGAAGGCCGAGGCTCTCCTTGCGGAGAACGGCTTCGAGCTGCTGCAGGGCTGAACAGACGCCCGGCACCGGACGGTGCCCGCACCTTCCGGATGAAAATCAATAAAAACGCCAACGCAGGCGGAAGCATTACGCTTCCGCCTGCTGCTATTGTGCGGTGGAGATGGTGGGGTAACTCGCTTCGCTCGTGATTCGTTCGCTCTTCGACTCGCGAGTGAGCTCGCGGATCTCCGAGCGACGAACGCAAACCCATGCCCTAGGGTTGTTTTTAAGGATTCAAGATTATTAATCCAC
>CADCPG010000263.1 GCA_902803255.1 uncultured Ruminococcus sp.
CTGACGGAGCACGCTTTCCGCCGTTCATCCAATTTTCACTTGATTTTGAGAGGCGCCCGGAGTATAATGGATTTAAGCGATTTCCCCGAAACGGAGTGCATACATGTCGAAAATCCTGATTATAGCCGAAAAACCGTCGCTCGCGAGAAACATAGCCGCCGCGGTCTCGCCGCGTCCGTCATGGATATCCGACGGCGGAAAATCGCGGGGCGGCCACTACGAGAACGACGGCTACATCGTCGCCTACGCCTTCGGCCACCTGCTGTCGCTCTTCGACGCCGAGGACTACGACGCCTCCCTCCGCTCCTGGCGCTCGGACTGCCTTCCGATCATCCCTCCGTCGTTCAGATACAAGGTGTCGGGGGACGCGGGAGCACGGGCGCAGTACAAAAAACTCGAAGGGCTTCTGCGCAGGGACGACGTCTCGGCGGTCGTCAATGCCGGCGACTCCGACCGCGAGGGCGAGATAATCATCCGCAACATACTGACCCAGGCGGGCAACACGAAGCCGGTCTACCGGCTGTGGATGCCCGACCAGACGCCGCGCACGATCGCGGCCGAGCTCTCCGCCATGAAGAGCGACTCCGATTACGACAGCCTGGCCGGCGAGGGCTACGCCCGCACCTACATCGACTGGCTATACGGCATAAACCTCACCCGCATGGCGACGGTCAAGTCGGGCAGGCTGCTCCGCGTGGGCAGGGTCACCTCGCCCATCGTCACCGCGATATGCGAGCGCGAGCGCGCGATACGCGCCTTCGTGCCCGAGAAATACTGGCTCGCGACGCACGACGCGGGCGGGCTGAAGCTCGTCTCCGACATCAGGTGCGGCAGCCCGGAAGAATGCTCGGCTCTTTGCGAGAAATACAACGCGGCGGAGACGAAAGTGACAAAGAAAAAGACCGAGCGCAAGACCATGCCGCGTCCGCGTCTCTTCTCGCTCTCCGACCTTCAGGGCAAGGCCGGCAAGGAGTGGAAATTCAGGCCCCAGAAGACGCTCGACGTCCTCCAGAAGCTCTACGAGGCGGGCTATGTCTCGTACCCGAGGACCAACTCTCAGTATATGGCGACAGCCGAGAAACAGAAGGCGAAGGACATCATCGCGGCGATCCAGAAGGCCTATCCCGGGCCGTTCAGGGGAGTCGCCTTCCGCGACAGCAAGCAGATCTTCGACGACTCGAAGATCGAGTCGCACTCCGGCCTCACCCCGACCTACAGCATACCCGACGTGAAGTCGCTCCCCGAGGACGAGCAGAAGATCTACGCTGCCGTCTTTAAGCGCTTCTGCTCAGCCTTCTGCACCGAGGACTACACCGTCGACAGAACGGTCCTGACGGTCGAAAACGGTTTTGAAAAATTCAACCTCACCGGCGACATCATAGTGACTCCCGGATATACCCGCTTCGAGCCCCCGACAAAGAAGCAGACCGTGCTGCCCTCCCTCGAAGAGGGAGACACCGTGACTCCGCGCTTCAGGCCCGACGAAAAGGAGACCCGTCCGCCCGACCACTACACCGCCGAAACTCTTAACAATTATCTCAAAAACCCGTACTCCGCCGGAGAGAAGAAGGAACTGTCCGACGACGGCGAGGCGATGGAGGTCATAAGCGAGGTCGAACTCGGCACCGAGGCGACGCGCGCGGGGCTCATCGACGCCGCCATAAAGAGCGGCTACATCACTCTTTCGAGGAACCGGTACGGCATAACCGCCGAGGGCGAATACTACGTCGATTCGCTCGCAAAGCTCGGCATCAACATGGCAAAGGACCGGACGCTGGGTCTCAGCAAATCGCTCAAGCAGGTCTGGAAAGGCATAAAGACGGTGGACGCCGTCCTGGCCGAGGCCGAGAGCGACCTGTCGGCCGTCTGCGCAGGCGCCATGGCGGCCGCGCCCGACGCCGAGCGCGAGCCCCCGAAGCCCCGCCGTTCGAAGGAAAAGGCGCCCGCGGGGACCGAGCTCCCGGAGCTCTGCCGTTGCTTCAGGTGCGGCGGAAAGATCGTCGAGGGAAAGCGCTCGTGGTTCTGCTCGAACCCCGACTGCCCCGTCTGCCTCGAGCGCGACGACAGGTATTTCGAAAAGATCGGCCATCCCGCCGACGGGCCGCTGGCGAAGGCGCTGCTCGGCACCGGGAAAGCCGCCCTCGACGGCCTCGTGTCGTCGAGATCGGGAAAGACATACTCGGCCGTGGTGAACGTCCGCTTCGGAAGCGGCGCTCCGTCCTACAGGATGGAATTCCCCGACAGGAAGTCACCCGTCCCGGTCGCGCCGCACGCCGCTGCCGCACCCGCCGCACCCGCAACACCCGCCGCACCCGCGGCGGAAGCTCCGCTTCCGGAGTCCGGGGGCGGAAATAAGGCGTAAGGCCTTTGCGGGCGCTCTCCCGCCGGGTTCGCCCTCCTCCGTTGCAAAGAACGCACCTGCGTCTGCCAGCTATCGTCTTTATGACGCCGTCCGGGATCCATCCTTCTGCCCGTCATAACTGCCGAAGGTCTGCCGCAAGGCAAGCCATAAGCGGTGCATTGCCCTTCCGGAGAACAGCCTTGTCTTTCTCAGATCCGGAAAGCTGAAAAAACAAAAGCGCCGTACGTCCGGAATCAGTACGGGATACGGCAAAACAGGCAGAAGAGTCTGCTGTCTTACGCATCTTTTAAGTACTGTCCGGATTCGTACGGCGCCTGGCAGATTTCAGATCATTCAGATTGTCTCCGAACGGTTAACTGCTCCGCCCAGCACGGCTGGAATCCGAATA
>CADCPG010000264.1 GCA_902803255.1 uncultured Ruminococcus sp.
ACGGCGTCAAGACGGTATCGGGAGCAGTGAAGGCCAGCTCGAAGTCCTGGCAGCGCAACGTCGACGAGATCTACGAAGCCTACGCCAGAATAGGCTGACAGAGAGTGATCTCGGGACGCCGCGGAGTGCCCGGAAATATACCGCCGGGAGGCCGTTCCGGCCTCCCGGCGGTATTTCTCTGACGTGCGGGCACCGCTCCGAACGTTACCGAAATACAGACAGGAAAAAACAGCAATCAATGAAGATCTACGCCACCGATTACGACGGTACAGTCACCTACCGCGGCGTCACGCCCGAGCTGAAAGAGGCGGTGAGACGCTGGCGCGAGGCCGGGAATCTCTTCGGTATAGTAACCGGACGCCCCCGGAACAGCATAAGGTCCGCGCTGCGGGCGAACGGGCTCGAGGTGGATTTCGCCGTCTCCGACAACGGAGCGACGGCGAGCGACGGCTCGTGGGAACTCATCTACAACGCGACTCTCGACCCGACGGACATCGCCGTCGCGTCGCACCGGCTGCGCGAGCTCGGCTGCACGCTCTACCGTGTGTCGAACCTGAACGCGTACTATCTTTCGTATTCGGTCCCCGAGAACGTTTACGCCGTTCCAGGGACCGGAGAGCTCAGGATAGACGACTCTCAGTTCGGAAACATCAACGGCTTCTGCGGAGGATTCGACGACCCCGAGCTCCTCGAGTTCTCGCGCACCGAGGTGGAGAGGGTGACGGAGGGCAGGATACACGGCATGGCCCCCGGAAGCCGGACGATGGACTTTTTCAGGCGCGACGTCAGCAAGGCGGCGGGACTCAAGAGGTACGTGAAGCTGTCGGGCGCGTCTCCCGAGAAGATCTACACGACGGGCGACGCCCCGAACGACCTGCCGATGCTCACCGACCCCGATTTCGAGGGATACTGCGTGGACAACGCGATGGAAAAGGTGAAGTCCGAGGTGGGAAGGAGCGTGGACAGCCCGCTCGAGCTGCTGCGGAGGTTTCTCTGACATGGCGGATACAGTTCGATCCGGCGCCGGAAAAAGGTCCCCGGGCGGCAGGACGGAGCCCGATCACATACTCGATTTCGGGCCGTCGGGCCGCCGGGACCGAGGTGAAGGGAAGGAGCGCTTCCGGATACTGATGCTCTCCGACCTGCAGATCATCGATCTTGGCTGTACGCGCAATCCCACGCGCGACAGGCAGATAAAGGGCGCCTATTTCAGGGAGGGCGTGCCGGGGATGGAGGAGAGGTGCTTCACCTTCGTCCGCGAAACGGTGGCCCGCGCGGCTCCCGACCTGCTGGTGTTCGCCGGCGACAACGTATACGGCGAGTTCGACGACCTCGGCCGCATGCAGGATCTGTTCTGCCGCGAGGCGGAGGGCTTCGGCATCCCGTGGGCTCCTATCTTCGGCAACCACGACAACGAGAGCCGGATGGGAGTGCGCTGGCAGATGTCGCGCTTCGCCGAGTGCCCGCACTGCCTCTTCACCGACGGCGGACTGACCGGGCACGGCAACTACGCTCTGAGCATCCGGCGGGACGGGCGCGACGTCATGCTCCTCTTTCTGCTCGACACGAACGGCTGCAGGACCGTCGGAGACCCGTGGGCGCCCGAGGAGGGCATCACGCCCGACAATATCGACTACGGGCTCGTCTGCCACGAGGCGGGGATATACCCCGACCAGACCGCGTGGTACCGCGCCGTCGCACAGACCGCGAAGGAGAGGAACGGGCGGACGGTGCCGTCGCTGGCCTTCTTCCACATCCCGCTCACGGTATACGACGAGGTCTTCCGCGAGTGCTACGGATACGAGTTCGGGGTGAGCTTCGACGCGACCCGACCCGGCGACTACGGAGGCATATACGAGCACTCGAAGCATACGGTCGACGCCGACGGCAGCTTCTACCGGACCGCCAGAGAATGCGGGACGGCCGGCTTCTTCACGGCCCACGAGCACCGCAACGACGCCTGCATACACCGGGACGGGGCCGTCTTCGCGTACGGCGTCAAGAGCGGATACTGCACGTTCTACCGCCGCGGGGCGGTCGGCGGGACCGTGATCGACGTCTTCGCCGACGGCAGCTTCACCGTCTTCCCGCTCTACACCGAACGTTATTTCATCTGAATCACGAACGCGGGCAGAACAAAAAGGGCTGTTTTCTGGCAGCCCCTTTTGTATGCTTTCTATGTGTTACGACGCGTATTTTCCGTCGAGGTCGGCGAGGAACTTCGCGAGTTTTGCGTTCGCCGATTTCGACGTGAC
>CADCPG010000265.1 GCA_902803255.1 uncultured Ruminococcus sp.
CGTCGGCGTCGGGATCGCCCCAGCGGAGGTTCTCCCTCACCGTCCCGGAGAAGAGCTGGTTTTTCTGCAGCACCATCGCGACCGAGTTGCGCAGCGAGTCGGTGCGGTATTCGCGGACGTCGTGACCGCCCACGAGCACCCTGCCGGCAGTCGCGTCGTAGAGCCTCGGGATGAGCTGCACGAGAGTGGATTTGGACGATCCCGTGCCTCCTATGATCCCGACCGTCGCTCCCGACGGAATGGTAAGATTTATGTTTTCAAGCGCGTTCTTTCTGGCTTCGGAGGAATACTTGAAGCTGACGTTCTCGAAGACCACCGATCCGTCGGGGACCTCGGTCAGGGCGTCGGCCGGACTCGTGAGAGTCGGTTCCTCGCGGAGGATCTCGTCGATCCTCTTGAAAGACTCGTAGGAGATCGTCAGGATGATGTATATCATCGAGAGCATCATCAGCGACATGAGTATCTGCATGCCGTAGGTCAGCATCGACGATATCTGCCCCACGTCTATGACCGTCCCGCGGCTTCCTATGATCATTTTCGAGCCGACGAGCAGTATGAAGACCATGTTGAAGTGCATGCATATCTGCATGAGGGGAGTGTTCAGCGCGACGATCCGCTCGGCTTTGGTGAATTCCTTCGCGATGCCGTCGGAGGCCTCGGCGAAGCGCTTCTTTTCGTAATCTTCCCGCGCGAATCCCTTGACCACACGCATGCCCCTGACGTTCTCCTCGATCGACTCGTTGAGCCTGTCGTACTTGCGGAAGATCTTCCGGAAGGCGGGCATGGCGAAGCGCGCGATCATCAGAAGTCCGAAGATCAGGACGGGGATGACGACCACGAACGCGGTGGAGAGAGCTCCGCCCATCAGGTATGCCATCACGATCGAGAAGATGAACATGAGCGGGCTGCGGATCGCGGTCCGGATGACCATCATGTACGACATCTGCGCGTTGCCGACGTCGGTCGTCAGCCTCGTCACCAGCGAGGCGGTGGAGAATTTGTCGATGTTCTCGAAGGAAAAGCCCTGTATCCTGGAGAACAGATCGAAGCGCAGGTTCCGGGCGAATCCCGCGGAGGCTCTGGCGCAGGTGCGGCCGGCGAGCCCGCCGAATGTGAGCGAGATCGCGGCCATCAGCGCGAGCAGGAGGCCCGTCATTATCAGGCTCCGCATATCGGTGCCGCGCTTTATATTGTTTACGAGGTCTGCGGTTATAAAGGGGATAAGGCACTCGATGACCGCCTCGCCCACCATGAAGATGAAAGTGAGGACGGTAGGCGCCCTGAATTCCCGCACGGATCGTAGGATCCTTCTGAACATGGGTACGCGTCCTTTCGGAAGATAAAACAATCTATATTATTATATTACAAATATTGACGCTTGTCAATCAAAATAAGGCCGCTGGCGGCCTTCGCACTTTAAGATTGACTTTATGCCCCGGTTGTAGTAAAATAATATAAAGATATAATCAGGGGAGTATGCTTTGGGATTCAGCAGCATAGAATACATATTTCTTTTTATGCCCTTTTTCGCCGCGGCATACCGCATCATGCCGGGCAGATTCAGGAACGCCCTGCTCCTCGCCGGCAGCCTGGTCTTCTACTTCGCGGCGTCGGGGGCGCACAGAGACCCGGCGGCGCTGATCCTGCTCGCCTCGTCTGCCGTCGTCAACTGGCTCGCAGGTCTTCTTGCCTCGGAGTTTCCCCGCAGCAGGAAGCTCTGGATCGCCGTCTCTGTGATATTCAACTTCGGTATACTGTTCTTCTTCAAGTACGCCGGGGCGGCCGAGCGGCTGATCACCGGGGAGCGGGTCGTCTTCGAGGACCTGATATTCCCTCTCGGGATCAGCTTCTACAGCTTCAAGGCCGTGGGATACACCGCCGACGTCTGCCGCGGGCACGTCGCGGCCGAGACTTCGCCGGTGCGTTTCGCCGCGTGGTTCTGCATGTTCCCGACCGTCACGGCCGGCCCCATCACCGGGTACGGGGCAACATCGAAGGAGCTTGACGCCCCCGACTTCGGCATACTCCGGTTCAACGACGGCATACGCGCCTTCGTCACCGGACTCGCGTTCAAGGTGCTGCTCGCCGACCGGATTTATCCGCTCTTCTTCGCCGTATCGACGACAGGCTGGGACAGCGTCTCAACGCCTCTCGCGTGGCTGTCGATGATAGCCTACTCGCTCTACATCTATTTCGACTTCGCCGGCTATTCGCTCATGGCGATAGGCACGGGGCGGATGCTGGGCTTTGAGCTGCCCGAGAACTTCAGGACTCCCTATATGTCGAAGAGCATGACGGAGTTCTGGCGCAGGTGGCACATCACGCTCGGCGCCTGGTTCAAAAACTACATCTACATCCCTCTCGGCGGCAGCCGCCGCGGAAAGGCCGTTCTGATATTCAGTTCGCTCGCGGTGTGGCTCTTCACCGGCATCTGGCACGGCTCGACCCTGAACTTCCTCATCTGGGGGCTCTTCCTCTTCGCCGTCGTGATGCTCGAGAAGTTCTTCATCGGGAAATATCTCAACCGCTTCCCCTGGCTCGGCCATATCTACATGGCATTTCTGATCCCTGTCTCCTGGACGATCTTCGCCTTCCCGAAGACGGCCGACCTCGCCGGCTGCTTCGAGCGGCTCTTCCCCTTCCTGCCGCAGGGCGAGATCTATCCGATCTATCACGACTGGCTCGCATATCTCGGCAGATACTGGTACTACCTGATGCCCGGCCTCGTCTTCTGCACGTCGCTCCCCGGCTTCATTGAGAAGAAGCTCTCGGAAAAGCCCGCGGGGCGCATCGTATGCGACGCCGTGCTCGCGGCGCTGTTCGTCGCGTCGGTCTGGTTCCTCCGGAAATTCGATTCGGACGTCTTCATGTACGGAAACTTCTGACGCGCCATTATTCACCGGAGCGAGATAATATTCAAGGATAACGCATAAAACATGAAAAAAGAAGGCTTCAGAGCGCTGATATCGCTCGTAATATTCATTCTCGGCGTCGCGATAACGCTCCCGATGGCCACCGGCGTCCTGCTCGACAAGCTGCCGGGACACGGTGAGATCACGGAGCCGGACGACTATCCCGACTTCCCCGGCGACCCGACGGACACAGACGCGGAGATCACGTCAGATGTCCCCGCCGGAACGACGGACGGCGTCACGACGGAGACACAGGACACCGGCATCACGTCCGCCATGCCCGACGATTCCTCGTCCGATCCCGTCATCATCACAGAGCCCGTGACCACCGAAGATATCACGACGCTCCCGCCCGTCACGACCGTCCCCGTTGTGACGACGTCACCCGAAGAGCTGACGAGGCCGGCGTACACCGGGTCCGACTTCCCCTGGACGAAAGTCGGTGCGTCGTATTTCAGCGACGCTCTGTTCATCGGAGACTCGAGGACCGTCGGCATCCGCAACGCGAGCGCCGGCAGGCTCGCCTCGGCCGTCTTCTTCTGCGACATCGGAGTGAGCGCCTCAAAGGCAATGAACAACAGATACGAGGCGACGACCGGAGCCGACACCTCGGGCAAATACACGAAGCTCGGGACCTTCGCGCTCACCGATCTGCTGAAGTCGAGGACCTTCCGCAAGATCTACATAATGGTTGGAGTAAACGAGCTCGGCGGGTCGATCGGAGGCATCACGAACAACATAAAGAAGCTCCTCGAGACTGTGAGGGCGTCCTGCCCCGACGCGATAGTATTCATGGAGGCGAACCTCCACTTCACCGCCGAGGCCGACAAAAGATATGCCTCTCAGGGCAAAGACTACATGAGCAACGCGAGGATGTATCAGGTCAACTCGAATATCGCGGACATGGCCGACTGGAACAGAGTCTTCTATATCGACATAAACGAGATCTTCGACATAGCAGGGGGAACCTTCAACCCCGAATACTCGGGTGACGGCGTACACCCGAC
>CADCPG010000266.1 GCA_902803255.1 uncultured Ruminococcus sp.
AGGGCTGATGCTCGACCGTGTAGCAGAGGGTCGGGTTGATGGTGTTGCGCATCCAGGCGCACATGGCGCCGTCGACCTCGAGGTCGTGGGTGGTAACGGGGTTGCCCTTCTTGTCGTAGGCGACGATGATCTTGCCGATACGCTCGCGGAGGTCCTTAAGGTCTCTCGCGACGGCGAGGATGGCCATGAGCTCGGAGCTGACGGCGATACCGAACTTGGAGTTCATCTCAAAGCCGTCCTTCGGGCCGCCGAGGCCGATGCGGATGTTGCGCAGGCCCTGAGCGCAGAAGTCGAGGACCCAGCCCATCTCGACTCTCTCGGGGTCGATGTCGAGCCTCTTGAGGCCGCGCTTTGCGAGGAACGCGTCGCTGTAGTTGGCCTCATGCTGCATACGGGCATTGAGGGCGACCATGGCGAGGTTGTGGGCGTTCATGATGTCGTTGATATCGCCGGTGAGGCCGAGGGAGAACTCGGTCATGGGCATCAGAAGAGCGTTGCCGCCGCCGGCAGCAGTGCCCTTGACGTTCATGGTCGGGCCGCCGGAGGGCTGACGCAGGCAGCCGCCGACGTTCTTGCCGAGCTTGCCGAGACCTTCGATAAGGCCGAGGGAGGTGGTGGACTTGCCTTCGCCGAGCGGAGTCGGGGTGATGGCGGTAACTTCGATGAACTTGCCGTCGGGCTTGTCCTTGAGCCTGTTCATGATCTTGATGAAGTCAAGCTTCGGGGTCTTGCCGTAGGGGATGATCTCATCGGGAAGAAGGCCCATCTTCTCACGGAAATAGTCAATGGGGGGAAGAGTCTTTTCGGCTTCTTCTGCGATTTGCCAGTCTTTGTAGATGGTGGGGTCAAGCATCGGTTGAAAACCTCCTGAAAAATAAATAATGAACTAAAGGCATTAGCCTGATTTCATAACTTGAATTATAGCAAAAACGGGAATTCATTGTCAAGGAAAGACGGCTGTAACTTTCAACAATTATTCCGCCGTGTTCGCTTCGGTAAAGTGATAAATGCACAATGGGCGCGTCCGCTCCATATAATGTGCCGATACGACACGCACGGCAAACGCATCGCTGCCGGCGGCGTATCGCAATCAGATACATTGGAGGTCAAAATGGATAAAGCTGAAAAAGGGCCCTCCTGCGGCGGCAGATCCGGGCCGCTCCCCTCCTGCGCTCCCCTTTCCGTGCCGCTTGTGCCGGCGCAGCGCGGGACGCAGAACGTTTACCCCGGAAACGTCGCGCTCAGCCGCGGAACTCTCTTCCCCGGCCTCGATCTGCCCTGGAAAAACGTCGTGAACCCAGACGTGGATACGGGCACTCCTCTGGGCGAACTCATGGCGCTGGGCTTCGTCATAAACGAGCTCGGCCTGTATCTCGACACGCACGCGGACGACCGCGAGGCGCTCGACCTTTATACGGGCTACGTCAAGCTCATGCGCGAGGGCGTATGCAGATACACCGAGCTCTACGGGCCGCTGGAGCAGACTCAGGTCACGAAAGCGGGCTATACGTGGCTCGACGATCCGTGGCCGTGGGACGGAGAAAGGATGGGCAGATAATGTTCATATATCAGAAAAAGCTGCAGTTTCCCGTCAACATCAGATCGACGAACCCGAAGCTCGCGGCTGTGATAATCTCGCAGTACGGCGGTCCGGACGGCGAGCTCGGCGCTTCCCTGCGCTACCTCAGCCAGCGCTACTCCATGCCCTACCCCGAACTGAAGGGACTGCTTACAGACATCGGCACGGAGGAGCTCGGGCATCTGGAGATGATAGGCGCGATAGTGCACCAGCTCACGCGGGACCTGACCGAGGAGCAGGCAAAGGCCGCCGGCTTCGACGCCTATTTCGTCGACCACACGGCGGGAGTGTATCCGACGGCGGCGTCTGGCTTTCCCTGGCACGCCGCCTCGATGCAGGTCAAGGGCGACGTCATCGCGGACCTCGCCGAGGACATGGCCGCCGAACAGAAGGCGCGAGTTACATACGACAACATCCTGCGTCTGTCCGACGATCCGGACGTCAATCAGGTGATACGCTTCCTGCGCGAGCGCGAGATAGTACACTTCCAGCGATTCGGCGAGGCCATGCGTCTCGCGACGGACAGGATGGATCAGAAAAACGTCTACGCGGTCAATCCCGCATTCGACCGCTGAAAGGCAAAAAAAGAAAAAGGACGCCGTCTCAGGCGTCCTTTTTTGTCGTCAAGTATCAGACAAAAAAAGAAATCAAAGTCTTGCGCTTATGGTGAAATCGAATGCCTGCCATTCGGTGAGATGAGATCCTCCCTCGCGCCTTCAAGGCGCATTTCACCCGCGAAGCG
>CADCPG010000267.1 GCA_902803255.1 uncultured Ruminococcus sp.
CCGAACCAGTTCCGGGTAACGAACAAGTTACCTGAACGGTTCGGATAGGGTTGTATTGGTGACCCGTACGGGAATCGAACCCATGTTACCGCCGTGAAAGGGCGGTGTCTTAGCCTCTTGACCAACGGGCCGTGCCGCATAAAATGCAACATTAATATTATATCACCAAGCCCCGGAAAATGCAAGTGTTTTTTTTTATAAACCGATATTCTTTTGCAGATGCAAAAAAACGCGGTTGGAGTGCCGGAAAAACTTCTGCGGGAAAGCGCGGACGGCGGATTTTACTTGACATTTTCGAAATATTATTGTAATATTATTATTACATAAGAAAAAGCGAAAGGAATCATAGGATCCTACTTATGAAAAAACCGATCACCAACAAAGTTCTGTGGCTTTTCGCCGTAGGTCAGTTCGGCTGGAGCCTTCTCAGCGGTATCATCACGAGCTGGCTCGTTTTTTACTACATACCGGCTGAGAATTCGGCCAATTCCGGTATTCTCGGAACAGGCTTCATAACTCAGAAGCCGGTATTTCTTACACTTACGATCTTCGGTCTGATAATGATGGTCGGACGCATCTTCGACGCGGTCACCGACCCGCTCGTCGCGAGCTGGTCCGACGGCAGCAATTTCAGGGGCGGCAGAAGGATCCCCTTCATGAAGGCAGTCGCGGTGCCGTTCGCGCTCTCGACCGTCGCCGTGTTCGTCCTTCCGTCGTTCGCCGGAAAAGAGATACTCAACGACGCCCTCGTGTTCGTCCTTCTCATCCTGTTCTACTTCTTCATGACAGTCTACTGCACGCCGTACAACGCGCTGATTGCTGAGCTCGGCGACACGCAGGAGCACAGGATCAACGTCTCGACATACATTTCGTTCACATACATAGCCGGCCTTTCGATGGCCTACCTCGTGCCCAACATAGCCGGAGTGTTCGAGGCTTCGCTCGGCGTCGCGAACTCGGTCAGGCTCGCGATAGGAATCATGGCAGCGGTCGCCTGCGTCGCGATGCTCGTACCGTCGTTCTTCATAAAGGAGCGCGACTATATCGACAGCAAGCCGGTAAAGACCCCGGTCTTCCGCTCGCTCTTTCAGACCTACCGCAACGGTCAGTTCCGCCGGTTCGTATACAGCGACGTCATCTATTTCTTCGCCGTGACCCTTTTCCAGACCGGTCTTGCCTACTATGAGACGGTGCTGATGGGCCTCGACGAGAGCTACACCTTCCTCCTCACCGTGATCATGACCGTCGTCAGCCTCGCGCTCTACGTGCCGGTCAACCGTCTCGCTCCGAAGCTCGGGAAGAAGAAGCTCATCGTGACCGGGTTCTTCGCGTATTCGTTCGTATTCGCCCTGACCTCGGTATGCGGGCTCTTCGGGATCCCCGCGATGGTCTGGGGCATCACGATCGCGGTCTGTGCCGGAGTACCGATGGCCATCCTCGGCATCCTGCCGCAGGCCTGCGTTGCCGATGTCTCCGAGCTCGACGCCCTTGAGTCGGGTGAGAGCAGGAGCGGCATGTTCTTCGCCGCCAGGACCTTCGCGATGAAGCTCGGCCAGGCGATCGCGGTGATAGTCTTCACCTCGATGACAGCCTCGACCGGAGACGGAAGCAGCGCCGGCGCGATGAACTACAGGTGGACCGCCATCATAGCCACCGCGGCCTGCCTCATAGGCGCGGTGATCTTCCTCAGCTACGACGAAAAGAAGCTGCTCGGCAGGATCGACGACCTCAAGAAGGCACGCGGCGGAGAGAACCACGCGCAGGAATGATACTGAAAGATGAAAAAGCACATATCTGCGGCCGGCGGCCGAGCGCCGCGACTGCTCGCGGCTCTGACGGCGCTGCTGCTCCTGCTGCCGCTCGCGGCGGGATGCGGAGGCGGCGCCGGAGCGGCAACGGCATCACCTGTTGATACACAGGCGCCCGCTGCCGGTACAACGGCTGCCGGGGATACCTCCGCCGTCACTGAGACCGGAGAGCCGGTAGATACCGCGCCGCTCACGACGGCAAAGCCCGCGGTGACGACGTCGCCCGAAGTCACGACGCAGGCCTCCGGCGACTCGCACTTCAGATTCACGGCGCCCCCGTCATCCTTCAGATTCACGCAGGAGACGGTATGCACGAATACGATCGACCGCTCCTCCTACCCGGCGTTCTTTGCCGGTGCGACGTCTACCGGGATCACCGTCCCCGCGCTTCCGCAGTACTTCGTCCCGCAGGGGATGGACTACTGGGAGGAGGCCGAAGTCTTCTTCATCTCGGGCTATTTCAACCCGACGACATACTATTCGACGTCGGTGCTCTTCGCCGTCGAGCTGGCGACGGGAGACTACGTGGGTGAGTGGAGGATCCTCGATAAGAACGGCTCTCCGCACACCGGTCACGACGGCGGGGTGGCCGTCACCGGTCAAGACATCTGGCTCGCCACGTCTTCGAAGCTGTACCGCATACCGCTCGACGACGTCAAGGCCACAGGCGGTACGGGCGACCTGCGCATTACCCAGGAGGTCTCCGTTCCGGTGCGCGCCTCCTACTGCAACTATTCGGAGGACATGCTCTGGGTCGGCGAGTTCTCGCTACAGGGCAACAGCAGCTATACCATCACCGGACACGACCACGGGGACAACCACGCCTGGACGCTCGGATACCGCCTCGGCCCCGACGGGACGCCCGAATCCGATCCCGCCTGCGTGATCAGTACGCCCGAGAAGATACAGGGGTGGACGGTCCTCGGCGACGGCAGGCTCTTCATGACATGCTCGTACGGCAGGAGGAACAACTCCAAGCTCTACGTCTCGAAGACCCCGCTGCTCTCCGACGCCAACCGCGACGGCACCGTCAGGGTCGGCGGAAAGGATATCCCGCTCTATGTTACCGGAACGCTGACCGGTGTTACCGCACCTCCGATGACGGAGGGATGCTGCGTCGCCCTGGGCGAGCCTCACATACTCTTCGAGTCGGGCGCCTACTACTACAGGGACTACTCGTCGAGCAAGGCCAAGGATCCGACCGACAGGATATGGAAGTTCTCACCCTGACCGGTAATGAAACACCGCACTTCCGCGAACAGTTCCGGTGCGTAGCACGGACGGGATGCCGGCGGAAGAGAAACAGGCAGAGAAGAGAATTGCTGATAACAACAGGGCTGCCGCTGTCAGACAGCTGCGCTCACAAATGATATAAACAAAAGAAAGGAAACTGTGATCATGAAAAAAACGTTATCCATCCTGATAGCGGCGGCGACGGTCTTCGCGCTGATGTCGGCGGTACCTTTCGCGGGTTCCGCTGCCTGGGACGGCACGGCTTCGGCCGCATTCACCGGCTCGGGAAGCTCGTCCGACCCGTATATCATCGCGTCTGCCGAAAACCTGAAGTATCTTCAGCTCCAGGTCGCCGACGGCGATGACTTTGAGGGCAAATACTTCACTCAGACCGCGGACATCGATCTCGGCGGCAAGGAATGGACTCCGATCGGAACGTCGGGGCTCTATTTCAGCGGCATCTACGACGGACTCGGCCACTCGGTGACCGGCCTGTCGATCACAAGGACCGACATAAACGCGTTAGGTCTCTTCGGCTATATCCAGTCGGGATACAAGCATGAGACCGGCATCATGAATCTCAAGGTCTACGGCGACATCGTCATAAAGGGACTGACGGTCGATGCCGGCATGGGAGGCGTCGTGGGCTGGGTCTACAAGGATTCGACCGACGGCTTCATGAACCCGAAGCTCATTAACATCGAGAACTACGTCAACTTTGACATCGACGCCGCCGGAAAGCAGCCCAGATTCGGGGCGGTTGCCGGATACATCTTCAACGCCGAAGTCACCGGCGTTAAGAACTACGGAAGCATCGTATACACCGGAAGCGGGCACACCAGGATCGGCGGGATCGTCGGACAGACGAACCGTTCCGTGTTCCGCTACTGCGAGAACAACGGCGACATAACGGTCAACGCCACAGGAGCCGCGTCGGCCCAGGCCGCCGGCATCTCCGGAATGACCACCTGGAAGGTCGCCGGAGTCTATTCCGAATTCGATCACTGCGTCAACAACGGAAAGATCACCTGCTCCGCCGAGTCGGGCGCCTGCTTCGCCGGAGGCATCCTCGCCGCCATATACACCCCCGGATCGGTGTTCGAGAGCAGGGTCCATGACTGCATCAACAACGGCGCGGTCTCCGCAAAGGTCACCGATCAGAACGTCACCGACAAGAACGCCTACGCCGCGGGCATCATCCCGAGACTGGCCCTCAGTTCGGTGGAGATCACCGACAACGTCAATACCTCGCTTGAGATCACGAGCGAAGGAGTGACGGGCGACTTTGCCGCAGGCATCGTGAGCGACATCACGAAAAACGACCCCGATACGATAGTTGTCAGGAACAACATCAGCATCACCGGCAACATCATCGCAAAGACCGTCTTCGAAGTTGCCGGAGCCGGCGGTACTCCCGCCGCCACCGATGCCGCGCTCGCCGACGCCAAAGCGAAGATCACGTCCGGATTCCCGGCGTCGTACAGCGATCTCAAGATCGACGGATTCCCGGGCAAGGCCGAGGAGACGACCGCTCCCGTGACCACAGACAAGGTCACGACGGCCGAAGTCACCGAAGTCACCTCCGACGAGCCGGAAGTCACCACGGAGGAAGTCACCGCCGCAGGTGACGACGTCACGACTGCAGCTCCGCAGACAGAGCCCGCAGCCTCCGGCGGATGCAAGTCCGCGATAGGCGCCGGGATAGGCGTCGCGGCCGCGATCGGACTTGCCGCGCTGACTGTACGCAAAAAAGACTGACATAGGCGGACAATAAGGCCTCACCGGCGCCGCGGGATGTCCCGAGGCGCCGGTGAGGCAGGTTTTATTCAGGTATGGATGCTCCGGCTTACTTTTTCAGCAGGCGCTTCACTCTTTTTCCGGACACTACGCCCACGGCATAGCTGAAAACTGTGCGGAAGAAGAGGAGAGAGAGGAAGAAGGCCGCGAGCGCCGCGAATACCATATGCGCGATATCGCGGAAGCTGATGAAGCGCTCGCCTCCGAAATGGTAGGTCTTTTCG
>CADCPG010000268.1 GCA_902803255.1 uncultured Ruminococcus sp.
CCGGATGCCGGCGTGAGCGGGCCGGGCCGGGGGCAGAGAAGAAAAAGATGAACAGGTCCCACGGTGAGCACCGCGGACGCACGGCTCCGTGCGGAACACACCCTGACAGAACGGAGGATATACTTTGAGACCTTCCGAATCGAAAAAAAGGATACTCTGGCTGCACGACAGGATAAGAGGGGGCAGCTATCCCAACTCGCGGCGCGTCGCCGAGCGCTTCGGTATCTCCGAGAGACAGGCGCAGCGCGACATCAGCCGGCTGCGCAACGATTTCGGAGCCCCGCTCGAGTACAGCCCGTCGAGAGGCGGATTCTGCTACAGCAGCGAGTTCTCGCTCCCCGAGGCTGTGCGCGAGACCGACGCGGAGGAGGGCGTGACCGCGATAGCGGCGTCCGAGTCCGACGTCACCGACGCCGCCCAGATGATGATCCCGTATACCGCCGAGATACGCGTGCCGTCGAAGCTGGCGGCCCTTGAGCTCGGAAGGTATATCGTGGGAAGACGCCGCGCAAAGCCGTCGGAAAAGGCCGGAGGAGACGACGGGAAGCCGGCAGGGCAGATCTGCCTTTGCGAATTCCGGAATCCCGACCTGTTTCTCGGCATGCTGCTGTCCGCAGGAGGCGCGATCCGGGTGATCTCGCCCGACTGGCTGCGTGAAAAGCTGGTTTCGGGGCTGAAAGAGCTGCTTGAGGCAAACGAAGACTGATTTTTTAGTGGAAAATGCACAATAAACAGTGTGTATTCCCGTGAAAGTTCTAAAAAACACACAATTGCAATCGACCGTCAATTGTGATATAATAGTCGAGCTTGATGTGCGAAATGCGTTGATGCGGAAGGTTGCCGCCCGAACAGCGGGTAATTTCCGCGGAGAAGTCGGGCAGACCGTACGGAAAACAGCGGTTTTCCGTCGGTAACGAGTCCGGCGAAAAGGCACGGAAGCCTCTTTCCGCGCGCGGTCAGTTCAGGCCGCGCTCCGGAAGCCCGGAAACGGGCTCATCACAATCCGAAATTCGGCACTGTGTCTGCCGTCTGCAGAGAAAAACGGCATTCACCGGTGCGGATTTCGGCTTTTGTATGGGTCATGTCCGGTACGCCCGGAAAGGTGGTAAAGAGGAACGGTTGCCGCGGCGACGTTATGAGCGCACGTAGGCTTCATTTAATTTTACACGCGCGTATAACGCCGCGAAAGGAAAGGAAACAAACAAATGGCAGTCAAGGGAAAACTCAGGATCCGTCTGAGAAGCTATGACCACAAGCTCGTCGATGCCGCCGCGAAGAAGATCATCGAAGTCGCTAAGCGCAACGGCTGCGAGGTCTCGGGACCGGTACCGCTCCCGACCGAAAAGGAGATCGTCACCATCCTCCGCGCCGTCCACAAGTACAAGGACAGCCGCGAGCAGTTCGAGATCCGCTATCACAAGCGCCTGATCGATGTCAAGAACCCCACCAAGAAGCTCACCGATGAACTCATGAACATCGAACTTCCGGCCGGTGTCGACATCCAGGTAGTTCTTTAATCAACCAGTCAATCATTGCAAGGCCCGAAAGGGCGCTTGCCGGTCAAGTTGGCGCAATCCGGCGCGAGCCGGAAAATCCAAAACGTCAACCAATAACCTGCAGGAGGAAAACAGAATATGAAAAAGGGTATTATCGGTAAGAAAATCGGCATGACCCAGATCTTCGACGAGATCGGAAACGCGGTGCCGGTAACGGTGATCCAGGCCGGACCCTGCTCTGTCGCACAGAGAAAGACGGCCGAAAAGGACGGCTACGAAGCTGTTCAGCTGGGCTTTATCGACGCCAAGGAAAAGCAGACGACGAAACCCGAAGCCGGACACTTCAAAAAGAACGGACTTGCCGTCAAGAAACATCTCAAGGAATTCCGCCTTGACGACTGCTCCGGCTACAGCGTGGGCGACGTCGTTTCGGTCGATACCTTCGCCGCCGGCGAAAAGGTCGACGTAACGGGACTGACCAAGGGCCACGGCTACTCCGGTGTCATCAAGAGATGGAACCACCACAGACTGAGAATGACGCACGGCGTCGGCCCCGTACACCGCGAAGTCGGTTCGATGGGCGCTAACTCCGACCCGTCGCGCGTTTTCAAGAACAAAAAGATGGCCGGACAGTACGGCCATGAGCAGGTCACCATTCTTAACCTCAGCGTGGTTAAGATCGATACCGCGAACAACCTTATCGCGGTACGCGGTGCGATCCCCGGACCGAAGGGCGGCATAGTGTTCATCCGCGATTCGATCAAGGGAACGAACGCCTGAGCCGAAGAGGAGGTAAGACAGAATGCCGAACGTAAAAGTTTATGATATGACCGGGAAGGAAGTCGGCGAGATCTCACTTTCCGAAAAGATCTTCGGTGCCGAAGTCAACGCTTCGCTGCTTCACTCGGCCGTCAGAGCGTATCTGCTCAACCAGAGACAGGGAACCCAGTCCACCAAGACCAGATCAGAGGTCAGCGGCGGCGGCAAGAAGCCCTGGAGACAGAAGGGGACCGGGCGCGCGCGTCAGGGCTCCACGAGATCGCCTCAGTGGACACACGGCGGCGTGGCTCTCGGCCCGAAGCCCAGACTCTACCGCACCGATCTCAACAAAAAGGCAAAGAGAACGGCTCTCTTCAGCGCTCTCTCCGACAAGGTCGCCGGCGGGAACATGATCGTTCTCGACAGCTGCAAGCTCGAAGAGTACAAGACCGCCGAGATGGTGAAGATGTTCGACGCTCTCGGATGCAGGGACGGCGAGGGCAAGGTCCTGAAGTCGCTTCTGGTACTTCCCGAGACCGACAGGTTCGTCGTCGGAAGCGTCCGCAACATCCCGACAGCCGACACGACGCTCTACAGCACCCTCAACGTGTACGAGGTCATGAAGGCGGACAAGTTCGTCATCACGAAGGACGCGCTCGAGAAGCTGACCGCCGTTTATGACGGGGAGGTTCAGGAATAATGGAAAAAATGATTCAGGATATCATCATCAGCCCCATCATCACCGAGTCCAGCATGGATATGATGCAGAACAAGAAATACGTCTTCAAGGTGATGAGATCGGCGACGAAACCCGAGATCGCCGAGGCGGTCGAAAAGATGTTCGACGTCAAGGTCAAATCGGTCAACACGCTCAACGTCAAGGGCAAGCAGAGAAGAGTCCGCTATCAGCAGGGCTACACCGCTGCCTGGAAGAAAGCATTTGTCACACTGACCGAAGACAGCAAGACCATCGCGTTCTTCGACGGTCTCAACTGACAGCCGAGCAGGAGGATAGTGTAAATGCCTACTATTAAGTACAAACCTACGACGCCGTCAAGACGCAACATGAGCGTCCCTTCGTTCGAGGAGATCACCAAGAGCACCCCGGAGAAGAGCCTGGTCGTCATTAAGAAAAAGCACGCCGGCCGCAACTCCGCCGGCAGGATCACCGTCCGTCACAGAGGCGGCGGCAACAAGACCAAATACCGCATCATCGACTTCCGCAGACTCGGGACCGAGCCCGCGACAGTCGCCGGGATCGAATACGACCCCAACAGATCGGCCTACATCGCGCTGCTCGAGAACGAGTCGGGAAAGAAGAGCTACATCATCGCTCCCGTCGGCCTCTCGACCGGCGACAAGGTGTACACCGGCCCCGACGCCGACATCAAGGCGGGCAACACGCTCCCGCTCGCGAACATCCCCGTCGGTACCTACGTCCACAGCATCGAGCTTTACCCCGGCAAGGGCGGCCAGCTGGTCAGATCCGCCGGAGCCGCCGCTCAGCTTCTCTCGAAGGAGAACGGCAAGGCTCTCGTGAGACTTCCCTCGGGCGAAGTCAGAACGATCCCGATGAACTGCAACGCGACGATCGGACAGGTCGGCAACATCGAGCACGACACCGTCAAGGTCGGCAAGGCCGGCAAGACCAGACACAAGGGCATCAGGCCTACCGTCCGCGGTTCGGTCATGAACCCCGTCGACCACCCTCACGGCGGCGGCGAAGGCAAATCTCCCGTCGGACATCCCGGCCCGCTGACCCCTTGGGGCAAGCCCGCTCTCGGATATAAGACGAGAAAGCACAAGGCGAGAACAGAGAAGTTCATCGTCAAACACAGAAACGCTAAATAAGGAGGGAATACAGTAATGAGCAGAAGTCTTAAAAAGGGCCCGTTCGTCGAGCAGAAGCTCTACGACCGCATAAGCGCCATGAACGACAGAAACGAGAAGAAGGTCATCAAGACCTGGTCCCGCGCATCTACGATATTCCCCGAATTCGTCGGTCACACCATCGCGGTGCACGACGGAAGAAAACATGTTCCGGTGTATGTGACCGAGGACATGGTCGGACACAGACTCGGCGAGTTCGCTCCGACCCGCACGTTCAAGGGCCACTCGGGTTCGAAGACCTCGAACACCGGCAAATGATAGGGAGGAACAGGGAAAATTATGGAAGCAAAAGCTTATCTTAAATACCTGAGGATCTCTCCCCGCAAGGTAAAGATAGTCCTCGACCTGATCCGCGGCAAAGACACGGACGAGGCGATGGCCATCCTCAAGAACACGCCCAAGGCAGCGTCTCCCGAGGTCGCGAAGCTCCTCAAGAGCGCGATCGCCAATGCCGAACACAACTTCAGCATGGACGCCTCGGCGCTCTACGTATCCGAGTGCTTCGCTTGCCCCGGCCCGACGCTCAAGAGATTCCAGCCCCGCGCCAAGGGTTCGGGCGACAGGATCCTCAAGAGAACATCTCACGTAACTCTCGCGGTCGCCGAGAAGAAAGCTGACAAGGAGGTCAATGCATAATGGGACAGAAAGTCAATCCTCATGGCCTTCGTGTAGGCGTTATCAAGGACTGGGATTCCAGATGGTGCGTCAAGGACGAGCTCTTCGCCGACGTGCTCGTGTCCGACTACAATATCCGCAAGCTGCTCAAGTCCGAGCTCCAGAAGGCCGGCGTGCCCAAGATCGAGATCGAACGCGACCAGTTCCGCGTGAGAGTTTCGATCCACTGCGCCAAGCCGGGCGTTGCCATCGGCCGCAACGGCGAGAACATCGACAAGATCAAGAAGGAAGTCGAAGAGATCGTCGGCAAGGACGCCAACGGCAAGCAGATCCCCGTCTCGGTCAATATCGTCGAAGTCAGAAACCCCGAGCTCAACGCTCAGCTCGTCGCCGAGAACATCGCCGGACAGCTTGAAGGCCGCGTAGCCTTCAGACGCGCGATGAAAATGGCGATAAGAAACACCATGCGCCTCGGCGCACGCGGTATCAAGATCTCCTGCGGCGGACGTCTCGGCGGTGCCGAAATAGCCCGTTCCGAGCATTACCACGAGGGTACGATCCCGCTGCAGACCCTTCGCGCCGACATCGACTACGGCTTCTGGGAGGCCAACACGACATACGGCAAGATCGGTATCAAGGTCTGGATCTACAACGGAGAAGTCCTCAACGCCAACGCTCCTCGCGACAGACGCAGGAACGACCGCAGAGGCGACAGGAAACCCGGCGACAGACGCCAGGGCGACAGACGCCAGGGCGACAGACGTCAGGGCGACCGCAGGCCCGGAAGGCCCGACGGACGCGGACCGCGCGACGGCTCCAGCCGCAACGACCGGAGAAACTTCGCGCCACGTGCTCCCCGTCCGGCAGCCGCGACGGGAACAGCCGCTCCGAAAGAAGGAGGGAACAAGTAATGTTAATGCCTAAGAGAGTCAAATTCCGCCGCGTGCAGCGCGGAAGACTCAAGGGAAAAGCTTCCAGAGGCAATACCGTGACCTACGGACAGTTCGGCCTTGCGGCTCTCGAGCCCGCATGGATCACCTCCGCACAGATCGAGGCGGCCCGTATTGCAATGACAAGATACATCAAGCGCGGCGGCCGCGTCTGGGTTACGATATTCCCCGACAAGCCGATCACAGAAAAGCCCGCCGAGACCCGAATGGGTTCCGGTAAGGGTGCCGTCGAATACTGGGTGGCCGTCGTCAAACCCGGCCGCGTGATGTTCGAGATGGACGGCGTTACGGAAGAGGACGCGAAAGAGGCTATGCGTCTCGCGTCGCACAAGCTTCCGATCAAGTGCCGCTTCGTCACTAAGTCGGCCGAGACCGAGGAGGTGTCCGAATGAAGATCACAGAGATAAGAGCAATGAACGATGACGCTCTGAACGCAAAGCTGAAGGAACTCAAGGACGAGCTCTTCAACCTCCGCTTCCAGATGGCCATCAATCAGCTTGAAAACACCAACCGGATTGCCGAAGTAAAGCATGATATCGCCCGTGTCATGACGGTCATGAATGAGAAGAAGGCTTAAGGAGGCAGACGGATATGGAAGAAAGAAACCTCAGAAAGACCAGAGTCGGCTACGTCGTATCCGACAAGATGGACAAAACCGTCACCGTAGCCATCGAGGACAACGTCAAGCACCCGATCTACGGCAAAATAGTCAAGAGAACACTCAAGGTCCACGCACACGACGAAAACAACGAGTGCGGGATCGGAGACAAGGTCAGCATCATGGAGACCAGACCGCTTTCCAAGACCAAGAGATGGCGTGTCGTTTCCATAGTCGAAAAGGCCAAGTGACCTGCAGGGAGGATTTGGAATGTTACAGCAGGAATCAAGAATGAAGGTCGCCGACAACACCGGCGCCAAAGAGCTTCTCTGCATCCGCGTCCTCGGCGGCACCGGCCGCAGATACGCCGGCATCGGTGATGTCGTCGTCTGCTCGGTCAAGAAGGCCGCTCCCGGCGGCATGGTCAAAAAAGGCGAGGTCGTCAAGGCCGTCATCGTCCGCACGACTCACGGCGTGAAGCGCCCCGACGGATCCTACATCAGATTCGACGAGAACGCTGCCGTCATCATCAAGGACGATCAGACCCCCCGCGGCACCCGCATTTTCGGGCCTGTGGCAAGAGAGCTCCGCGAGAAGCAGTATCTGAAGATACTCTCGCTCGCACCCGAAGTACTTTAAGGCAAGGAGAAAGCGATGAATATCAAAACAGGCGATACAGTCGTACTTCTGACCGGAAAGTACGAGGAAAAGAAAGACAAGAACGGAAAGCTTCTGACACACAAGGTGATTGCGGTGTCCCCCGCTGAGGACAAGGTAATCGTCGAGGGCGTCAACAAGGTCCACAAACACGTCAAGCCCCGCAAGCAGGGCGATCAGGGCGGGATAATCGACACCGAAGGCGCGATCTACGCGTCGAAGGTCGCTCTCTACTGCCCCAAGTGCGAAAAGGGCGTAAGGATCAGAAATACCGTCGGCAAGGACGGCAAAAAGGTCCGCGTCTGCGCCAAGTGCGGGTATGAATTCTGAGTGAGGTGCAGGAAATGGCAGAAGTAAGACTCAAGAACAAATACAAATCGGAAATCGCCCCCGCCCTTATGCAGAAGTTCAACTACAAGAGCGTCATGCAGATCCCGAAGCTCGACAAGGTCGTGATCAACGTCGGTTCCTCCGAGGCCAGAGACAACGCCAAGGTGATCGACAACATCATCGGCGACCTCACCACCATCACCGGACAGAAGGCCGTCCCGACCACCGCGAGGAAGTCGGTCGCGAACTTCAAGGTCAGGGAAGGGATGAAGATCGGCGCGAAGGTCACCCTCCGCGGCGACCGGATGTACGAGTTCGTCGACAAGCTGTTCAGCTTCGCGCTTCCCAGAGTCCGCGACTTCAAGGGCATCAACCCCAACGCCTTCGACGGCCGCGGCAACTACGCCCTCGGACTCAAGGAGCAGCTTATATTCCCCGAGATCGAATATGACAAGGTCGACAAGATCCGCGGCATGGACATCTGCTTCGTGACCACGGCGAACACCGATGAGGAAGCCCGCGAGCTGCTTATCGCGCTCGGCGCTCCCTTCGCAAAATAAGGAGGAGGTCAAGATGGCAAAGAAAGCTATGATCCTCAAGCAGCAGGCGGAGCCGAAGTTCTCCACCCGTGCGTATAACCGCTGCAGGATCTGCGGAAGGCCGCACGCCTATCTCCGCAAATACGGGATCTGCCGCATCTGCTTCCGGAATCTGGCCTACAAGGGCGAGATCCCCGGTGTCAGAAAGGCATCCTGGTAAGGACCGCGGACAGAAAGTCCGAAAACCCCGGATACCGGCAGGAAACCCGGCGACCCGCCGAGTTTAACCGCCGATACCCCGCCGTCAGCGAACGGCAGCAAGATTAATTAACTTGCACATGGAGGAAAGTTAAACAAAATGCAAATGTCAGATGTTATTGCCGATATGCTCACCAGGATCAGAAACGCCAGCAACGCGAAGCATGCAACTGTTGACATCCCGGCATCGAACATGAAGAAATCGATCGTCGACATCCTCGCCGCCGAAGGCTACGTAGGCGGATACGAAGTGATCGACGACGGCAAGCAGGGCACCATCCGCGTCACCCTGAAGTACACAGGCAAGAAGCAGCAGGTCATCCGCGGCATCCGCCGGGTCTCCAAGCCCGGTCTCCGCATCTACGCCGGCTGCGACGAGATGCCCAGGGTCATGAACGGACTCGGCATCGCCATAGTTTCAACGTCCAAGGGCATCATGACCGACAAGCAGGCCAGAAGAGAAAAGGTCGGCGGCGAAGTCATCGCCTTCGTATGGTAATCGGGGAGGCTGTGTGAGATGTCAAGAATAGGAAGAATGCCCATCGCGGTACCCGCGGGCGTCGAAGTCAAGGTTGACGACATGAACGTCGTCACCGTCAAAGGCAAGCTCGGCACGCTCAGCCAGAAGATCAACCCCGCCATCAAGGTCAACGTCGAGACCGGCAGAGTTACCCTCGAGCGCAGTTCTGACGAGAAGGAGATCAAGAGCCTTCACGGTCTCTCGAGATCGCTCGTCCACGACATGGTCGTCGGTGTTTCCGAGGGCTTCTCGAAGACCCTCGAGATCCACGGCACCGGTTACAGAGCCCAGGTCCAGAACAAGAACCTTCTTCTCTGGGTCGGACATTCGCTCGTGAACGGAATGCCCCAGCAGAGACTGACCATTCCCCAGCCCGAAGGAATAACCTTCGAGGTCGCCGAAAAGGTCGTCCCGATCCTCATCACGGTCAAAGGCGCGGACAAGCAGCAGGTCGGTCAGCTGGCCGCCGTCATCCGCGGAAAGAGACCTCCCGAGCCCTACCACGGAAGCGGCATAAGATATGCCGGCGAAAAGATCCGCCGCAAGGCCGGCAAGTCCGCCAAGGCCAAATGATGAAAGGAGTGCGTACAGATGGTATCAAAGAAGAATAAGAACCTCGCGCGCAAGAAGAGACACATCAGAGTCAGAGCCAAGATATCCGGAACGGCCGAAAGACCGAGACTGGCTGTCTACCGCTCGATCAACAACATCAGCGCGCAGATCATCGACGATGTCAAAGGCGTCACTCTTGTTTCCGCTTCGTCCTACGAAAAGGATTTCGGGAACGGCGGCAACCGCGAGGCTGCGAAAAAAGTCGGCAAACTCGTTGCCGAGAGAGCAATCAAGGAAGGTATCACCGAAGTCGTGTTCGACAGAGGCGGCTATCTTTATCACGGACGTGTATCGGAACTGGCTGAGGGTGCCCGCGAGGGCGGCCTGAAGTTCTGAATGAACCGACATTTTGGCCGGATCCGGTTTGTACACTGTTCAAAAACACATTTGAACATTCAAAGGGAGCAAAACAATGGCATTTAGAAACAGCAATGTCGAGGAAAAGGAATATTCCGAAAACCTCGTTGCACTGAACCGTGTTTCCAAGACCGTTAAAGGTGGCCGTGTTGCCCGCTTTGCCGCGCTGATGGTAGTCGGTGACGGCAACGGACATGTCGGAGCAGGACTCGGAAAAGCGACCGAGGTCCCAGAAGCTATCCGCAAGGGGATCGAGGACGCGAAGAAAAACATGATCACGGTATCTCTCAAGGGTACCACGATCCCTCACCAGGTGACAGGCGTCTTCGGAGCGGGCAGAGTTCTGCTCAAGCCGGCTGCCCCCGGTACCGGTATCATCGCCGGTTCGAAGGTGAGAATGGTTCTCGAGGCCGCGGGCATCAAGAATATCCGCGCAAAATGCCTCAGATCCAACAACCCCGTGAACGTCGTCAGAGCGACGATGGAAGGGCTTAAGGAACTCCGTTCGGCGAACGATGTCGCGAAGGTACGCGACCTGAGCGTCGACGACGTAAAGGGAGGCGCGTCAAGATGAAGAAAGTCACTCTTGTAAAATCTCTCATCGCCTGCAAGCCCAATCAGAAAGCGACCGCTGCGTCGCTCGGACTCCGCAAGATCGGCGACTGCATACTGCACGCCGAAGGTCCGGCGCTCGACGGTAAAATCAGGATCCTCGCCCATCTCGTAAAGGTCGAGGACGCCGACCGAAAGGAGGACGCAGAATGAAACTTCATGAACTCAGCCCCGCCGAAGGCTCGGTGAAGGCTTCCTTCCGCAAGGGAAGAGGCGTCGGATCCGGCAACGGAAAGACTGCGGGCAAGGGACATAAGGGACAGAACGCCCGTTCGGGCGGCGGTGTCCGTCCGGGTTTCGAAGGCGGACAGTTCCCGATCTACAGACAGCTTCCGAAGAGGGGCTTCAACAACAAGAGATTCGCGACAGTTTACGCTACTGTAAACGTCAGCGACCTCAACTGCTTTGCGGACGGTGATACCGTCGATATCGAGACCCTGCTCGCCGCACGGATCATCCGTAAGGAATACGACGGGCTCAAGGTCCTGGGCGGTGGCGAGCTTACCCGTAAGCTTACTGTAAAGGCTGCCGGTTTCTCGGCGTCGGCAAAGCAAAAAATAGAGGCTGCAGGCGGGACCACCGAGGAGGTGTAAGGATGTTTGCGACCTTTAAGAACGCCTGGAAGATCACAGATCTGAGAGCGAAAATGCTGTTTACGCTCCTCATCGTTCTGATCTACCGTCTCGGCGCCTCAGTCCCGCTTCCTTACGTCAGCAAGGCCGCGCTCGATTCCTTCAACACCTTCGCCGCGGGATCGATACTTCAGTACATGAACATCCTCTCGGGCGACGCGTTCGGAAAAGCAACGCTGTTTGCACTTTCGGTATCCCCCTACATCACGGCTTCGATCGTCATCCAGCTCCTTACCGTCGCGATCCCCGCTCTTCAGCGGCTGTCCAAGGACGGTGAAGAGGGCAGGAAGAAGATCAACTCGATCACAAGATACGCGACCGTCGTGCTGGCGATAATCACCGCCTACGGCTATATGCAGATCATGAACTCCTACGGCATGCTCGTTTCCGGCATCAACTGGTTCGGCAAGCTCGTGCTCATCGTCTGCTACTGCGCCGGCGCCGCGATAATCATGTGGCTGGCCGAGAAGATCAACGAACACGGTATCGGCAACGGTATCTCGATGATCCTCTTTGCCAACATCATCGCCAGAGTCCCCACTCTTCTGTGGCAGGTTTGGAGAATGATGTTCAGCGAAGCGAACGGCTTCTCGACTCTGTTCAAGGGATTCAGATGGTGGGGCATACTGCTCGCCGTCCTGTCGCTCGGCATCACCCTCGCGATGACGATCTTCATCGTATGGTTCACGAACTCCGAGCGCCGCATCCCGATCCTCTACGCCAAACGCGTCGTCGGACGCAAGATGTACGGCGGTCAGTCCTCGAACCTGCCGATCAAGCTGAACATGTCGGGCGTCATGCCCATCATCTTCGCCAGCTCGATCGTCTCGATCCCGGCGACCATCGGCTCCTTCACCGGCGGCAAGTTCCAGACGTTCATGGAAAAATACTTCAACTACAACACCTGGCTGTATTTCCTGATATATATGGCTCTGATAGTGGTCTTCTCGTTCTTCTACATCCTGATCTCGTTTGACCCTGTCGAAGTAGCCAACAATATCCAGAAAAACGGCGGTTCGATACCCGGGATCAGATCGGGCAGACCGACGGTGGCCTACATCAAGAAGATTCTGAACAGGATCACGCTGATCGGCGCCGTGTTCCTCTGCATCGTGGCGGGACTCCCGATCCTCATCTCGATAATCAACAACCTTATCAACCCGAACAGCACGACTCTTGCCGGAATCGCATTCGGCGGAAACTCTCTGCTGATCGTTGTAGGCGTTATCATCGAACTTGTTCATGATCTGGAGGCTCAGGTGGCTCTCAGAAGCTACGGAAAGTCCCAGATAAAGGGCATCTTCGGCTGATACGGCTCCGGGAGGAAAAAAGCAATGAATCTGATACTGTTGGGTGCCCCCGGTGCGGGAAAAGGCACACAGGCGGAACAGATTTCGGAGCGGGAGGGCATCCCCGCCATCTCGACGGGACAGATCCTCCGTAATGCCATGAGATCGGGCAGCGAGCTCGGTCTCACGGCAAAACAGTATGTCGAAAGCGGAGCTCTTGTTCCCGACGACATAGTGATCGGCATTATCAGGGAATATCTTGAATCAGATGAATGCAGGCACGGTTTTGTCCTCGACGGCTTCCCGCGGACCATCGCCCAGGCGGAGGCCCTGAAGCGGCTGGGGATAAAGATCGATGCCGTGCTGACGATCGAAGTCCCCGACGAAAAGATCGTCGGCAGAATGAGCGGAAGACGGTTCTGCGAATGCGGCGCGTCCTACCATACCGACTACCTGCCCCCCAAAGTCGAAGGGATCTGCGACAGATGCGGCAAGGAGCTCTATATCAGAGACGACGACAAGCCGGAAACGGTTCTGTCGAGACTTGAAACGTATCACCGGCAGACCGAACCGCTGATAGGATACTATCGCGGCGAGGGCCTTCTGATCACCGTGGAGGGACAGGAGAGAGTCGAGGACACGACGGAGCTTGTAAGACAGGCTCTCATGAACGGAACGGAGAACAAACAGTAAATGATTTCGCTTAAAAACCCGCAGCAGATAGCCGAAATGAAGGAAGCGGGCAGGATAACCGCGGAGGCGATGGCAGCGGCGGTCGAGGCCGTAAAAGAAGGCATCTCGACCTGGGATCTCGACAGAGTGATCCGCCACCGCATCGAAAACTGCGGCGCCCGCCCGACCTTCCTCGGTTACGGAGGGTTCCCGGGGTCTGCGTGTATAAGCGTCAACAACGAAGTGATCCACGGCATTCCTTCGAGGAGAAGGATACTTCACGAAGGCGACATAGTCAAGATCGACGTAGGCGCCTTCTATCGCGGATTCACCGGCGATATGGCGAGGACCGTGCCCGTCGGAAGGATATCCGAGGAGGCGCAGCGCCTGATCGACGTGACGCGCGAGTCGTTCGAATGCGGCGCCGCCGCATTCGTTGCCGGAGGACGTCTCGGAGACATCGGGAGCGCGATTCAGACTAAAGTCGAATCCGAAGGCTTCAGCGTGGTCCGCAGATACGTAGGCCACGGCGTGGGGCACGAGCTCCACGAGGATCCCGATGTTCCGAACTACGGAACGGCCGGACGCGGCCCGAGGCTCCAGGTGGGCATGACGCTTGCCATCGAGCCGATGGTGAACGCCGGCACTTGCGAAGTGACCGTTGACAGGAGAGACGGCTGGACGGTGAGGACCGCCGACGGCAGGCTTTCCGCACATCACGAAAACTCGGTGGCGCTGACCGAAGACGGTCCGGTGATCCTCACCGCTGTGTACGACTGACGGGATACCCGTGCGGTCAGATCTGAATTTAAGATAGGGGTGATTACTCTGCCTAAAGACGATGTTGTCGAATTCGAGGGCACGGTCATCGAGGCTCTGCCCAACGCGCTGTTCAAAGTACAGCTGCCCAACGGATACACGGTGCTTGCCCACATATCGGGCAAACTCCGCCAGAATTATATCAGGATCCTCCCGGGAGATCACGTAAAGGTCGAGGTTTCGGTCTACGATCTCACGAAGGGCAGGATCACCTGGCGCACGAAGTGACGCCGGGACAGATTCAAAAGCCAAGAAAAAACAGAGAAAGGCATGGTGAGATACGTTGAAAGTTAAGCCATCCGTAAAAAAGATCTGCGACAAGTGCAAGATCATCAAGAGACACGGCCGGGTCATGGTCATCTGTGAGAACCCGAAGCACAAGCAGCGCCAGGGCTGACGTGTCACACAACAGGAAAAAGGAAGGATAAACAGAATGGCTCGTATAGCTGGTGTAGACATTCCCAACGCCAAGCGCGTCGAGATTGCCCTTACCTACATTTACGGTATCGGACGCAAAAGTGCGAATGACATTCTCGCAAAGACCGGGATCGATCCCAACACCCGCGCCAAGGATCTTACCGAAGACGAAGTCGCGAAGCTTCGTGACGAGATTGAGAACAACTACGTCGTAGAGGGCGACCTCAGACGCGACGTCAGCCTCAACATCAAGCGTCTTACCGAGATCAACTGCTACCGCGGAATCAGACACAGAAAAGGTCTTCCGGTTCGCGGACAGAGGACAAAGACCAACGCCAGGACCCGCAAGGGACCCGTTAAGACCATCGCGAACAAGAAGAAAGGAGCATAAGAAGGCTAATGGCTAAAGCTGCTGCTAAGAAGGTCATAAAGAAACGCCGCGAACGCAAGAATATACCGTTCGGCCAGGTACATATCCGCGCGACCTTCAACAATACCATCGTGACCGTCACCGATTCTGACGGAAATGTCATTTCGTGGGCTTCAGCCGGTGAACTCGGATTCAAAGGTTCGAGAAAATCCACCCCCTTTGCGGCTCAGCAGGCGTCCGAGACCGCTGCCAAGGCAGCTATGGAACACGGACTCAAGTCAGTTGAAGTTTATGTCAGAGGACCGGGTCAGGGACGCGAATCCGCTATTCGCGCGCTCGATGCGGTTGGACTGCAGGTGACTCTTATCAAAGATATGACACCGGTGCCGCACAACGGCTGCAGACCCCCGAAGCGCCGCCGCGTCTGATCCGAAAAACACAGGAGGAGGAACCACAAAACATGGCAAGATATACTGGACCCGATTGCAAGCAGTGCCGCAGAGAAGGCGCCAAGCTCTTTCTTAAGGGCGATCGCTGCTCCTCGGGAAAATGCCCGTTTGACAGAGTAGAGACAGGTGCCCGCGGACGCGATACCGCCCCCGCGGCTCCCGGACAGCACGGAGCGGCCAAGAAGAAACTCAGAGAGTACGGCAGACAGCTTCGTGAAAAGGAAAAGGTGAGAAGGATCTACGGAGTTCTTGAGCGCCAGTTCCACAATTACTACCTCAAAGCCGAAGCCAAGGAAGGCATGGCCGGTGAGAACCTGCTTGTTCTTCTCGAGCGCAGACTTGACAACGCCGTATACCGCATGGGATTCGGACCGAGCCGCAGCGCCGCGCGTCAGCTGACTCTCCACGATCACATCACCGTAAACGGAAAGAAAGTCAATATCCCTTCCTATTCGGTTAAGGTCGGTGATGTCATTGGCGTGAGCGAATATTCGAAGAAGAAGGATTCCGTGAAGGCTCTTATCGAAGCTATCGCTTCGAAGAACGCTCCCAAGTGGCTTGAAGTCAACGCTGAGAACGCCACGGCCAAGGTCATCGCCCTGCCCGCGAGAGACGACATAGAATTCGACTGCAACGAACAGCTTATCGTCGAGCTCTATTCAAAATAATACCGATTATCACACTTCTGTCGTCGGCGGCGCCGCCGCCTGATCCAACATAAAAGAAAGAGGTATAACCGGAATGATTGATATAAAGCCTGAAATCGTAACGAAGATCGTGAGCGAAGACGGCAGGGAAGGAACCTTTGAGGTTGAGCCCCTTGAACGCGGATACGGCACGACGCTCGGCAATTCGCTGCGCAGAGTAATGCTCAGCTCTCTGCCCGGAGTCGCCGTCACCAGCATCAAGGTCGACGGAGCTCTGCACGAATTCACTGCGCTTGACGGTGTTACCGAAGATATGACCGAAATAGTCCTCAATGTCAAGGGGATAGTTGCACAGCTCCATACCGATGACCCGAAGACGGTCGTCCTCGAGGTGAACGGACCCGCTGAAGCGACTGCCGGAGACATCAGACAGGACGCCGATATCGAGATCCTCAATCCGGACCACCATATCGCCACTCTCGCCGAAGGCGCCCACTTCCGCATGGAACTCACCTTCGAAAAGGGCCGCGGATATGTTTCACAGGACCGCAACAAGATCCTCCACGCCGGAGGACGCGACCGCGCTCCCGTGGGTCTGATCTATACGGACTCGTTCTACACACCTGTTTACAACGTGAGCTATCACGTCGAGAACACCCGTGTGGGAAGCAATATCACCGACTACGACAAGCTGACCATCCATGTGCGCACAAACGGCACGATCGATGCGGTCGGCGCAGTCGCCCTCGGAGCCAAGTTCCTCAACGAACATCTCATGCTCTTTGTCGGGCTCAACGATGCCGCGGCACAGACGCTTATCATTGATCCGAAGCCGGCTCCCGAAAAGGAGAAGGCTCTCGAGATGACCGTTGAAGACCTTGACCTTTCGGTCAGAAGCTCCAATTGCCTGAGACGGGCAAACATTAACACCGTGGAAGACCTCGTTTCGAAGAGCGAGAACGAACTTAAGAAAGTCCGCAACCTCGGGAACAAGTCGCTTGAAGAGATAGTCCTCAAGCTTAAATCCCTCGGTCTGTCGCTCAAGAAAGAAGACGAGTGAACGTCTTACCCGACACGTCTTATCAAAAGTAATTGCGTCCGCCGGAAGGCGGAGGAAAGGAACGGATTAATAAATGCCCGGAGCAAGAAAACTCGGCAGGCCCACAGCTCACAGAAACGCCATGCTGCGGGGGCTTGTCACCTATCTTTTCAAATACGGCAAGGTCGAGACAACTGCGACCAGAGCCAGAGAAGTGAGCTCGGTGGCGGAGAAAATGATCACACTCGGCAAACAGAATACGCTTGCCAGCCGCCGCGCCGCTCTTTCATATATCACCGAAGAAAGTGTCGTGACCGATCTTTTTGAGAAGATCGCGCCCCGCTATGAGGACGTAAACGGAGGTTACACCGCCATTTACAAAACAGGTCCCCGCCGCGGAGACGCTGCCGAGATGGCAGTGATCACGCTCGTTCCCACCAAAGAGGAGCTCGAGGCTGCCGCCAAGAAGTCCTCCAAGGGAAAGAAGCCGGAATCCAAATAAGATCCCGGAAGACGGAAAACGAGGAAAACACAAAAGTCGCGCCGCGAAAGCAAATCTTTCGCGGCGCGACTTTTGTCAAGCCGTTTCTATGTCAGTTTTCGGCGTCTTCAACTTCGACTTCGACGTCGGAGTCGTCATCGCTGAAGTCATCCTCATCGAGAAAATCGCAGTTGTCGCAGTCGCAGCTCTTGCAGAGGCGGCATTTGATCCCGTACTTTTTGAGGATCACATAAACGGCACATCCGACGGCGGCGATCCCGGCGATGATGCCGAGCGTGATGCCGACGATCTTGGCGTAATTGGGCTTTTCCACTTCTTTTTTGATCAGAAACATTTCGAATCCTCCTTTATTATGTCTGATAATAGTATATCATAAATTCGGGAAAAATCAAGCTATTTTTTCCGTGAGGCAAGTTTTTGTTGTATTAAACGGCAAAATGAGATAAAATATAATACAGGAGAGTCTGTAAATTGCGCTTTTGCCTGTTTTTCCGGCCGAGGCCGGGCGATTTCTGCACATGACATACGAAGAGATATGCGGCATCCTCCGCCGCTCGGGCATCGACAGCCCGGAGTTCGACGCCGCCGAACTGCTCTCGCGTTTCTGCGGGGTAAGAAGAGAGGAACTGATATACAGAAAGAACGACGACTTCCCGTCGGATGCCCTTGAGAGGGCGGTATCGCGGCGGGCAGCCAGGGAGCCGCTCCAGTATATAACCGGTACCGCCGTGTTTTACGGGCTCGAGTTCTCCGTCGGACCCGACTGCCTCTGCCCGCGTCCCGACAGCGAAACGCTCGTCGAAGCGGCGGCAAGGGAGTTTCCCGAAGGAGGGCTCGTCGCCGATATCTGCACCGGCAGCGGCGCGATAGCCGTCGCGCTGCTGCACGTCCGGCCCGACCTGAGGGCGGTCGCGACCGATATCTCGGACGGGGCCCTGTCATCAGCCGCGCGCAACGCGCGGAGCTGCGGCGTCGCAGACCGCTTCGAGGCCGTACGCAGCGACGCCCTGTCGGCCGGCGCCCTGTCGGGGCTCGGGAGGAGGTACGGGGGCTTCGACGCCCTGGTGTCGAACCCGCCGTACATTCCGGAGGCCGAGCTGCGGCGTCCGCAGCCCGAGCTTCTGTACGAGCCGCGCATCGCACTCGACGGCGGAGACGACGGCCTCGAGTTCTACCGGAGCATCTGCGCGGCAGCCTCCCGCGGCCTCGTGAAGCCCGGAGGGATCATGATATTCGAGGCGGGGGCCGGAGCCGCGGGGCTCGTCGCCGCCGTCGGGACAGACTGCGGGCTGGAATTCCGCGGGACGGAGAATGACCTGTCGGGCATTGCCAGGGCGGTACTGCTGCGGGTTCCAGGACGCGGGTAGCCGCGGGCTCGCGTAACGCCGGGCGAGGACGCCGTGCGGAGACGCTGGGCAGGGAAGCAGGGCACAGATGCCTGAAACAGATACCGGGCGAAAGACCGGCGCCCGCGGAAACAGGAAACGATCCAAAGAGAGGAAACCGGAAAAATGAAGATCGAAATTTACGACACTACGCTGAGAGAGGGCTCTCAGAGATCGGGAGTCTTCTTTTCGGAATATGAAAAGGCAAAAGTCGCCGGATGTCTCGACATCCTCGGCATCGACTACATAGAGGCGGGATTTTTCGGCCCGTCGACCGCCGACGCCCTCTGCCGGTTCGCCAAAAAGTACGGCGGGAGCCTGAAGGCGGGGCTGTCGGTGCTCTGCGCGACCTGCCGTCCCGGAAGCGAAGCCGGGAGCGATCCGCTGCTTCGCAAGCTCGCGGAGTCCGACTTCGGAACCGTCGCGATAGTTGGCAAGGCCTCGCTCTTCCAGGTCTCGACGGTCCTTGGAACCTCGCCGTCGACGAACCTCGACATGATAAGGAGCACCGTCTCGTTCCTGAAGCAGGCCGGCAAGCGGGTCATCTTTGACGCCGAGCATTTCTTCGACGGCTGGTCCTTCGATCCCGAATACACGAGGTCGGTGCTCGAGGCCGCCGCTTCAGCCGGCGCCGACAGGATAGTGCTGTGCGACACCAACGGCGGTATGCTGCCAGACGTTATAAGCATAACCGTCGAATCGGTGAAGAAGATAACAGGCGGGGTGCCGGTCGGCATCCACTGCCACAACGACATCGGAATGGCTGACGCCTGCAGCGTGGCGGCCGTCCTGGCCGGAGCCTCGCACGTGCAGTGCACCGTTTCGGGCATCGGCGAGCGCTGCGGCAACGCGAACCTCTCGACCGTTGTCCCGACGCTCCAGCTGAAGCTGGGATTTGAATGCGTACCCCGCGAGTGCATGGAGAAGCTCGCCCCCGTCACGAGGGACATATGCCAGACCGCCAACCTCGGTTTCGACGAGTGCGCCCCCTTCGTCGGAGGCCATTCGTTCCTGCACAAGGCGGGACTGCACATCGACGCCGTCCGCAAGGCGCCCGATTCGTTCGAGCACATCGACCCGTCGCTCGTCGGCAACCGCAGGAGCATGATAATCTCCGAACTTGCCGGCAGGTCCGCGATCTCGGAACTGCTCGGACGCATGGGCTACGAAGCCGGCAAGAATTCGCCCGAACTCGACAGGGTCGCCGCGGCGATCAGAAAAGCCGAGTCGGAGGGATATATTTTCGACAGCTCCGAGGCGTCGCTCTACGTGCTGATAAACAAAACGCTCGGGACTCAGCCGAGGCCTTTCGAGATGAAGGACTACAAGCTGATCTTCTCGGCCGACGAGCCCGCGTCGAGCCGCTGGACGGCGATCGTCAGGTTTACGGTCGGCGGCCGCGAGCAGCTCAGGGTCGGAGAGGGCGACGGCCCCGTCAACGCGCTTGACATCGCGGCTCACCGCGCGCTCTCCGGCAGCTACCGTAAGATCTCCGGGATCAAGATGTCCGATATCAAGGCGAGGATCGACGCGAACGACAGCGCCGCTTCGGCCTCGACTGTCAGAGTGTTCGTCGAAACGTCCGACGG